>CAIVHJ010000360.1 GCA_903905665.1 uncultured Phycisphaerales bacterium | reverse complement strand
TTTGATCGCATTCTGGTCAGTGTGGGGCGTCGCCCGAACACGGATCAACTGGGATTGGAACACACCGATGTGAAGGTCAACGACCGCGGATTCATTTCGGTCGATGCGCAGATGCGAACGAACGATCCGCGGATTTTTGCGATCGGGGACGTAGTGGGCGGGCCGTTGCTGGCGCACAAGGCGATTCGAGAGGGCAAGGTGGCGGCGGATGTCATCGCCGGGAAAAATCAGGCGGAGTTCGGCAACGTGGTGATTCCGGCGGTGGTGTTTACCGATCCCGAAGTGGCGTGGGTGGGATTGACCGAGAACGAAGCTCGCGCGCAGAGTTTGAACATTACCGTCAAGAAGATGCCGTGGGGTGCAAACGGGCGGGCGGTGTCGCTGGGACGGCCGGAAGGATTGACGAAATTCATTTGCGATGCCGAAACGTCGCGATTGCTGGGAGTTGGGATCACGGGTTTGCACGCCGGTGAAATGATCGCCGAGGGGGCGTTGGCAATCGAAATGGGGGCAACCGCCGAGGACGTGGCGACGACGATCCATCCGCACCCGACGCTTTCGGAAACGTATCAGGACGTGGCGGACATGTTCGGGATGGGTGCAACTCATTAGCAATTCGAGGGTTTCACCGACAAGATGCCGGTGCCACACTGATATGAGATGACTTCTATTTGACGGGGAGTGTCAGCGTGGCGACGGTTCCGCCGGAAGAGGGACACTGCAAGGTCAAATCTCCGCCAAGCGATTGTGCGATTCCATAAGAAATCGACAGGCCGAGTCCGGTTCCCTGCCCAGTGGGCTTGGTGGTGAAGAAGGGTTCAAAAACGCGCTCAAGATTATCCGGGGAGATGCCGCAACCGGAGTCAATCACGTCGATGGCGATAGAATCCGGGGTGGGGGTGCGGGTCTGGATTTTGACGGGGCCGTTGAAATTCACGGCGTCGGCGGCGTTGGCGATCAGATTGACCAGAATCTGCGAGATGCTCTGGGGATCGGATTTGATGAACGGAATCGTGGGGGGCGATTCGGCGGTTAGTTGAATGTTTTTCATTTTTCCAAGTGAATTGATGAATACCAGGGCCTGTTCGATTGCCTCGCCGACGTCGATTTGTTTGAGTTCGGGTTCCTGACGGCGGGAGAATCGCAGCAGTGAGTTGACGATCTGGCTGCATCGCTGGACTTGTCGGCCGGCTTCGTCGATGCACTGGAGGATTTCATCCTGGTGGACGTCGCTGGAAGGGGAGAACTGCATGAGGTCGCGAGCGAGTCCGATCTGGCTGTTGATCGCCGCCATGGGGTTGTTGATTTCGTGAGCGACCCCGGCGGCCAGTTCACCGACGGCGGCGAGTTTTTGGCTGTGTTGCAGGCGTTTTTCCAGTTCTTTGGGCTGGGTCACATCTCGTCCGATGCAGACAAGCGCCGGTGAGTGGCCCAAAAATTCCTCCAGTTTGAAAATGTTGACGAGGTGAATCACTTTTTTGCCGCTTGCGCGGGTGTGTTCGATTTCACCGTACCATGTTTGATGCCGGAGGATGTGTTGCAGGACGACGTGTTTGAGTTCGGGGGTCAGGCCGAATTGTTCGATCGAGATGAATCCGCCGGGCGTCGGTTGAAATTGACAGGAGGATCGCGCGGCGGTGTTGGCGTAAATGATTCGTCCGGCCTCGGTGAAGACGACGATGGCGTCCATGGCGTGATCGACGACGTCGGCGAGTTGTTGTTTTTCGCGGGATTGCTGGTGGTAGGCTTCATCCCATCGGATGACGGCGTAAAAAAGCAGGGCGATGATCATAGCGGCGCTGACTTCGATCATCATGATCGCGGGTTTGTCGTATCGGATCGCCAACACGCCGCCGCCGGCGGACAGCAGGATAAACACCACGAGCGGAAGAGTTTTTTTGACGGTTCGGATCATATCTGAGAAGCCCCGTATCCCTCATCGGACGCCGGGGGGGTTGGCGAAAGTTATGAGGGACTTCGCCGCTGGTTGTTCCGATAATTGACGCCTCGGAAATCCCGCGATAGGCTTGGCGCTTCGTTTGTCGATCGGAAGTACGACCCTCTGGAACAGGAGAAACGTTCATGTTTGGTTCATATCCGGTGTTTGTCAAAAGGGACCTGGACGGTTTTTTCGGGTTGTTTGTGGACAATCTGGTTCAGTTGCTGCTGCTCGTGGGATTGTGCGGAAGTTTGTGCGGAATGACGGGCGAGGATAGCCGGTGGATTTTTGCGTACATTTTGCCGGGAGCGGCAGTGTCGATTTTGATCGGGAACGTTTTTTATGCGATTCAGGCTCATGTGGTGGCGAAGCGAGAAGGGCGAAGCGACGTGACGGCGTTGCCATACGGGATCAATACGCCGTCGTTGCTGGTGTACGTTTTTTTTGTGTTGGCGCCGGTCTATCGGGAAACGCACAGCGCCAAGTTGGCGTGGCAGATGGGATTGCTGGCGTGCCTGGGCAGCGGATTGATCGAGTTTGGCGGGGCGTTCGTGGCGGAGCGGATTCGCCGGAACACCCCTCGCGCGGCGCTGTTGTCCACGCTGGCGGGCATTGCCCTCACGTTTATTTCGATGACGTTTGCTTTGCAAATCTGGCAACGGCCGCTGATTGCGATGGCGCCGCTGGGGATTATTTTGATCACGTATTTTTCGCGGACGCGATTTCCGCTGGGGCTTCCGGGTGGGTTGGTGGCGGTGGTTTTGGGGACGGTGTTGGCGTGGGTGTTGTCGCTGTTTGTTCCGGCGTCTGTGCTGGGACACGTGATGAGCGTTTCGGCGGTGACGGAGTCGTGGGGACAGCGCGGAAGTTATTGGCCGATCTGGGCGGGGTCTGAAGTTTGGTCGGTACTCTGTCATCCGATGCAGTGGTTGGGATATTTGTCCGTCATCGTACCGATGGGATTGTTCAACGTGATGGGCAGTTTGCAGAATATCGAATCGGCTGAAGCCGGCGGGGATCGGTTCAATACGTGCGGGTCGCTGGCGGTCAATGGGATCGGGACGATTGCGGCGTCGCTGTTCGGGAGTTGTTTTCCGACGACGATTTATATCGGTCATCCGGGCTGGAAAGCAATGGGGGCGAGGGCGGGATATTCGACGCTCAACGGGCTGGTGATCACGCTGATTTGTTTTTCGGGGACGGTGGGGTTCCTCAACAGCATCATCCCGATCGAAGCCGGAATCCCCATCGTGTTATGGATCGGCATTGTGATTACGGCGCAGGCGTTTTCGGCGTGTCCGCGCGAGCATGCGCCGGCGGTGGCGATCGGATTGTTTCCGGCGATTGCGGCGTGGGGAGGGGCGGTGGTGGCGGGGGCGATGACGATGGCGGCGCTGGAGGGACATTCGGCGATGACGATGCAGCAATTGATCACGTCATCTGATCCGCTGGGCGGAATCAATGCGATGGTCAACGGTTTTCTGGTTCACGGGATGAACCTGATGGGTCAGGGATATATTTTTACGTGCATGATTTTGGCGGCGGTTTCGGCGTGTCTGATTGATCGCAAGTTTCAGGCGGCCGCCGTCTGGTCGCTGATCGGAGCCGGGTTGGCGTTTGTGGGCCTGACCCATGCTTATCAACTGGCGGGGAATCAGGTGGATTTTTTATTTGTTTTTTCCCAAGCCGGCGAGGGGGTTTTTGCTTATCGCGCCTGGTCAGTGGGGATCGGCTACCTTCTGCTGGCGGGAGTTTTTTGGGGGGTCAGTCATTATCAATCTCGTGAGATTATAGCCCATTAACCATCAAGCAAGGATTTGCCGGATGACGCGTTCCATGATGCGCGGTGATCGACCCATCCCACCTTCGACGCCGCCAATGTCGAGGGATTCTTCCTGATAACTTCTTATTCACCGATACACTACCCTTTGCTATGCGAAGGGTGAAACACTTATGTTCACTTAGATTGCTGAACTCAGTACAATAAATGGTATATGGATCAAATTAAGCATCTTAGAAAATTAGCAATAATTGCATTGTTTTCCGATGATTCATTAATGGAAGAGTTGGTCTTCAAGGGAGCCAATGCGATTGATATCGTGCATAATATTTCAACGAGAAGCTCGATTGATTTGGATTTTTCTCTGAAATCAGATTTCAATTTGTTGACATATCAACAACGACTCGATACTTTGCTCAACCATACTTTTAATCCAGAGGGCTACACCGTAATTGATGTTAATGTCATGGAACGGCCGAAACATCTCGATCGGGATTTAAGAAGTTTTTGGGGTGGATATAAACTCGAATTCAAAATAATAAAAAGCTCCATATATGCTATGTATAGAGATAATCCATCCCAATTGAGACGGGTAGCGGAAGAAGTCGGATTCCAACATCGCAAAAGGTTTGAAGTTGATTTCAGCAGACATGAATACTGTGAACAGAAGAAGGCCGAAGAACTCGACGGATACAGAATTTATGTCTATACACCAGAAATGCTTGTCATCGAAAAAATCAGAGCAATCTGTCAACAAATGGAGGAATATAAGACTATTGTAAGAACTCACAAACCCAGGCCCAGAGCTCAAGATTTTTATGACATCTACAAGATGATCCAAAAAACGAAAATTGATCTCTCCGACTCCCCGAACCACGATCTCGTAAGAAACATTTTCCTCGCCAAGAGGGTTCCATTATGTTTAATTGGATTAATTGAGAGCAAAAAAGAATTTCATCGATCCGATTTTCAACGCGTGATAGATACCGTTGACAATAATATTAAATTGGAAAGTTTCGATTATTATGTGGGTTATGT
>CAIVHJ010000359.1 GCA_903905665.1 uncultured Phycisphaerales bacterium | reverse complement strand
GTGACTGTTTCCTATTTTGAATGGGTCCAGGACCGTGTCGGATATTTCTGGTCTCTCGACCGCGTCAATCGCCGGCTCGAGCGCATGATGACGGCCGCCTTTAACTCCGTCTACGACACCGCGGAACACTACAAAGTTTCTCTCCGCATCGGCGCATATATTCTTGCGATCGACAAAGTGGCAAAAACATTGAAGGTTCGGGGAATCTACGCTTGAGCGAAAAAGTCAGAATTCTCACTGCGGGTTCGCTGGCTCTTCTTCTCCTCGTCATCGGAGACGTTCGTGCCTCGGAGCGCAGCCCGCAATCCAACGGCGCTATTATGTTGCGGCTTTGCGGCGAGGCCGTCACACGGTTCGTGAGCGATGCACGGCTCCCCGAGACGACGGAGGTCGTACTGAAGATGAATGATGGGGAGATGAATCATTTCTTCACGCAGACGCTCGTCGAAATATTTCACCGGAACTTCAGCGCCCTTTTCCTTGGAGGCGTCCCGCAGGATGTCGAGGTTTCGGCATCGGTGGAGGATGTCACAGTCTCCTACGGCGATCCCTTTTCCGATGGTTTCTTCTCTCCGCGAAAGTGCCAAAGGAATCTCGATCTCCGCCTGACGCTTACCGCGAAGCGGTGCCGGGACGGGAAGATCCTCTGGGCGGGCGATGAGCCTGCATCCTTGACCGATACGGTCAACGTGGCAGACGTTCCTCTCCTCGAGCAATCCACCGAGCACATCGCGAAGGGGATTCATCCTCAGCGATCGATCCTGGAACGACTGATTGAACCGTTCATCATAGTTGGGGCGACAGGAGTTGCGATCTACCTTTTCTTCACAATTCGCAGTTGATGAAGGAGAGGAAGACAGGATGGATGTGAGGAGGTTGTTCTCGATTGTCGGCCTCTGTTGCTGTTTCATGGCCGCCTTCTGGATGGTGAGCGGACGATTCGCCGCGAGGCGTGAGGCGCGATTAAGAAGTGGTGTCTCACGAAACTGCGTCACGATGGTGGCGTTCGGCGACGTAAATCTGGGCAGGACAGTTGGGCAGAGAATTCTGGCCGACGAGATCGATTTTCCCTTTCAGAAGATCGCTCTCGACCGAAACGCTGTCGATGTCGTTTTTGCCAATCTTGAGAGCCAGCTTTCAGAACAGCATGGCGAGACGCAGGACCCGTACCATAACATGATATTTACCGGCCCGCCGAACGGAGCGAAGGCGCTTGCGAGTTTTGGGCTCACTCATGTTTCGACCGCCAACAACCATGCGTTCGATTACGGCAAGGAGGCCCTTTTCGAAACGGTGCACCATCTCGATGAGGAAGGGATCGCCCATGTGGGGACGGCGCGGTCGGCGAAGAACCTGTATGAACCGCTTGAATTCGTACACAATGGGATTCGTTTCGCTCTTTTCGCAGTAACCGATCTCATGAATTTCAAGAACGGGTGGCATGATTTTGTTGCGGTGGCGGATTCTGGGGAGTTGTTCCCGGCGATCCGCGAGGCGGCACAGAACGCTGATGCTGTCATTCTCAGTTTTCACGGGGGCGAGGAGTATGGCGACGGTCCCACGAGCAGAGTGAAAAGTTTTGCCGATGCGTGCGTGCGTCAGGGAGTCAAAGTGTTTCTCGGTCACCATCCGCATGTGCCGTACGGCGTAAGGAAAGAGGGGGGAGCGTACATTTTCCACTCGTTGGGGAATTTTGTTTTCTACCAACCCCAGCTCTTTTGGACCCAAGTAAGTTTTGCCGCTGTCGTCAGGTTTGAAAAACGCGATTCAATGACCACTGTGGCGGAT
>CAIVHJ010000358.1 GCA_903905665.1 uncultured Phycisphaerales bacterium | reverse complement strand
GCCGGCCTTGATGTCTTCGATCCATGTTTCGATCTGCGGCTTCTTCCAGAACTTCCCGCAAAGGGTCAGGTACTCGATGACGGTATCTCTGCGTCCCTTTTCCAACAGAAGCTTCGCCAGTCGCATATTGGGACCGAAGGAGCTTAATACCGGCGAGTCGGAAACCTGTCCCGCTTTGAGCAAATACTCCTCCGCCTTTTCAATCTGCCCATTACGGAGGGCAATTTCTCCAAGCGTCAGATTGGCAACATGAATTTCTTGCCCTTTGCTAAAACTCGGCATGACACTGGTTTGATCGCTTGCATTGAGTAATTGAGTAGCGTACTGAGCGGCTTTTTCGTCATCATCCGCATATAAAGCAGCCTTACATAAATATTTGAGCATGCCAAATTCTGGAGTTAATTCATAAGCTCTTTCAAAAGACACGAGGGCTTTTATGCCCATTTCCTCGTCGATAATCTCGCTATCTGGATAGTTGTCGTTAGATGCACGTCGAAGATACAGTTTTCCGAGTGTTTCAGGCCATTTGCTATTTTGCGGATCCACACTTTCAGCATTCTTGAACAACTGTTCGGCTTTTTCGACGTCGAATATTCCGAAAAAATACCCGGCGTTTCCAAGCACTTGAGCGTCGTTGGCATGTATTTGGATCTGCTCTTCCCAATTGTTTTTGGCTTGTGCGTATCCGGATGGGTCCATGATTTGATCTATCATACCAAATGGCGATTCGAGAATTGGGCTGTCTGGTTGATTCTGGATGATCCATATCTGGTGTTTGCGTCGTGCAGACTTTGCTTCGTCGGATGTGGGGATTTTCAAAGTATAATAGCCGATCAATTTCACGCGGGTTTCTATATCTTGTGGACTGGCTTCGATGCTCTTTTCCATAGATTCAATTTCTTCCGGGGACATTTGCGTGCGCGCTTGCATTGCCGCGATCGTGACTAGCTTCAAGTATTTATCACGCCAGTTCTCTGAGTCCGCCTTGGCTTTCGCGGATTCCTGCTGAGCTTGTTGGGCGGCGGTTTGCGCTTGTTGTGTGGTTACTTGTGCTTGTTGATAGAGTACGGTCATCAATACCCCAAAAATCATGCCTGCGAACATAAACGTTCCCCCTATAAAAGATTGTACTTTGTATCGAACAATGGTTTTACGCAGCACATACCCGAACGAATCGCGTTTGGCTTCGATCGGTTCGTTCTTCAAATAGCGCTGGACATCGCGTGCGAGTTCACCGGCGGTTTGGTAGCGCCGTTCGCGGTCCTTGGCAAGGCACTTCAGGACGATGGTATCCACCTCGTCGTCGATTTCCCGACGGACGCTGCCGGGGCGGGGCGGCGGAGTTTGCACAATCCGCTCCAGCACTTCGCGCATGTTGCCCACCACCTCATACGGAAACTTGCCGGTCAGCATCTGGTACAAGACCACGCCGAGCAAATAAACATCGCTGCGCAGATCAACCCGGCCCGGCGAGCCTTCCGCCTGTTCGGGTGAAGCCCACGGCAGTGAACCGACAAACTGGCCGGTCTGGGTCATCAGGGCGGCTTCCGCCTCAGTCTCGGCGATTTTGGCGAGTCCGAAATCGAGGATGTGCGGCTGTCCGTCGTCGTCGATGCGGATATTGCCCGGTTTGAGGTCGCGGTGAATGATGCCCCGTACGTGAGCGGCATTGACCGCCTGACCAATCTCGACGAATAGTTTCAGTGTTTCCCGCACGGATCGTTTGCCGCTGGCCATATAGACGTCCAGCGGCTGGCCGGGAATGTAATCCATCACGAAGTAGTAAAATCCGCCGGTCGTTCCGCTGTCATGAATCGTGACGATGTTGGGATGGCTCAGTTGGCCGAGGACATGCACTTCGCGTTCGAAGCGGGCTTTGTCCGCCGCACCGGCGAACGGCCCCTCGCGCATGACCTTGATCGCCACTCTTCGTCGGGTCGATTCCTGAAAGGCCTGATAGATCACCCCCTGCCCGCCGCGATGGATCTCTCGGATGAGTTGATACCCGGCGAACGAATCTTTCGTCGGCCAGTGGGTCACCGAACTGCCGGAACCATCCCCCAAAGCCTGAGTGTCGAGCGGCCAGCGCCCCACGGCGGAATCAGCCTGTTCCGCCTCCCGACGCGCGTCGGCGATCAAAGCCGCCTCGCGTTCAACGGAATCGATTGGGTCGTGATTGGAATGATTCGATGGGTCCATACTTACTGGGCGATAAATATCCCGCCCACTCACGCTTTATCGCGAAAAAAATTGTGAGGAAGTGCCTAAAATCGCCCGCAGTTGATCATGCGCTCGAGCGCGAAGCATATAAACCGCGCCGACAGAACGAGTTATGGTCTGCGCTACCTGTTGGGCGGGCTGACCCGCCAAGTCGTACAATTCCACCACTTGCCGGTAAGATGTCGGCAATCGAGCGACCGCCTCCCGCAACAGATTCTGAATTTCCTGCTTCGCCATTTTTTTGCTGGCAGTCCAGGTCGAGCCACCCAAAGTTTCAAAAAAAGTCACACTGGTATCGGTGGGTGAAGGAGCACCCATTCGTTTTTGCGGCGGCGGACGCTTGTCACGCCCCAGTTCCCGAACGGCGTCACGAAGATTGTTCTCGGCGATTTGCGTCAGCCACGCCAGAAAAGCTTCCGATGTTTGTCCGACGAATTTCCTGATCTGCAAAAATGCTTCGAGATAAGAAACCTGCATCACATCATCGGCGTCCAACAGGGATTGCCATGCCGTCCCGATGGTCAATTGCTTTCTCACTTGAGAGCCGTATTGCTTCAACAAAGCAGCCAGCGCTTCGGAATCACCCCCGACAGCCTGAGCAATTAAAATAGTTTCCGGTTCACTCATTGGGACAGACTGATGATATCGAGGATTTCCTTGACGGTCGTGTTCAGATCGTCGTTGGTGACGAAATGCTGATAACACCCGCTATCGCGGGCGAAGCCGATTTCACCGTCGGCTTCGGCGAGACGTTTGACTTGCTGTTGTTCGCTCTCGGTCTTGCGACCCGCCAACCGGGCCTTGAGTGTTTCCATCGTCGGCGGCAGCACAAAAATCCGGATCGACTCCGGCAATTTATCGGCCACCTGCTTGCCCCCCTGAACTTCAATTTCCAGAATAATGTTTTCACCCTGTGCGAGGGCTTGGCGGGCCGGACCCAGCGGCGTTCCGTAAAGGTGTCCCAGATACTCGGCGGTCTCCAGAAACTCTCCGCGATCTTTCAATTTAAGAAATTCATCGGGATCGACGAAATGGTAGGTTTGACCGTCAACGTCTCCCGGCCGCATCGGTCGGGTCGTGCATGACACGCTCCACCGGGCATGGGGCAGGCGTTTGAGCAATTCGTTGCAGATCGAGGTTTTTCCGGTTCCCGACGGCCCGCTGATGACAATGAGTTTTCCTGTGGCCAAGGCCAGCCTCCTTAAATGATACCTGCGATATGGAATTACATCCGGCATTATCGGTGATTTCCGGAAATCTTCCAAGCGTCGATCATGTAGTTGGCCGATGGGCTGAGTCGGCTTGGGCTCTGTGTCAGGTCCCCGACGGTATCGAATAAAGCGAATAGAGCATCGTTTTGAGGTTAAAGAGGACGTGGATCAGGATGGGGGCGAACAAGGCGCCGGTGCGTTCGTAGGAATAACCCAGCACAACGGCGAGTAAAAACATGGGGACCACGGCGTGGGGTTGCGGCCCGCCGTGCGAAAAACCGAACAGAATGCTGACGATCACGATGGAAAAGACGGGACGATGCGCAAGATTGTTCAGACCCGTCTGGAGGACTCCGCGAAAAAAAATCTCCTCCGCCAGCGGAGCCACGATCACCGCGCTGATCCACAACGTCAGAACCATGCCCGGCGAAACACCGGATTGGGCAAGCGACTGGAGAAGCGGATGATCCGGAACGCTATATTCCGGATTCAACAATTGGATGACCCAAACGGACAACAATCCGCTGGTCCAGCATAAAAACCATCCGACGAGAAAACCACCAACTCCCCACCTCAACAGGTTTCCGAGGGAACACTTCGAATCCGAAATAAACAACGAACCGGAATCGGGAAATTGATCCCTCTGGGCGGGCATAGAAGCAAAATCGAGGGTGGCGTGTGCAGATGAATGAATCCCAAGAAAGAATCCACGCCAACGATCCGTGAAGGTTTGAGAAACCAGAACGAGACAAACCAGACCCGTCAGCAACTGCGCCAGCCCTCCGATAATCACAGGGCTTGCCGTCGGCGTTTCCGAGGAGGGAAACCACCATTGGTTCAGTTGGGCGAAGAACGCAGAAATAAAAACGTAAAAAAACAGCGGGATGAAAATCATCACCGGCGCGAGCGTATTGGGACGCTCCGCCCAGGGAACCGTCCGAAACGCCAAACGTCGTTTCCTGACGCGGTATGCCCATCCCATCAGGCAGACGGCGCCCAGCGTCGCCAGAATCAAGTCACAATCCAGTAACCAGGGTGTCGGATGCATCTTATACGACTCCACGGAAGCCGAACCGAATATCGCATGTCATTATCGCAAAATAAAAGACACCGGATAGGGATTAACTTCCGGTGTCTTAATTGCATTGGATCAACAAATGAAACGGAATACCGATGAACTTTAGACAGACACCAGTTTGTCCAGGGCAGCTTTGATATCCTTCTTGCTTCTGAGACCGACAAAACGCTCCACCAACTTGCCCTTGTGGAAAAACATGACGGTCGGGATGGAATTGATCTGATATTGCAATGCAATTTTGCGATTGCTGTCGGTATCCACCTTGCCGATCTTTACCTTTCCGACATATTCACTGGCCAACTCATCAATGATGGGTGAAAGGGCTTTGCACGGCATACACCATTCCGCCCAGAAATCGACGACAACCGGAACATTGGCCTTGAGGACTTCTGCCTCAAAATTGTCATCAGTAAATGCCACTGTGTTCCCGCCGGACATTTTCCATACTCCTTTTTCGGACCCGCCTTAGCCGAATTCATATCTTATTATAGGCTTCAGACAGGAACTGATATTCAGTGCCAAACCAAAAAATTGAATCACACTTTTCGGAATCCGACGCGATTGATCTTCTTTGAATGGTCGATTTTCATAAATTTTCATTCAACTGGAAGACCGTGTCAATTCAGATGTTATCGAAAAACGGGATTTTATGAGCCTGCACAAACCCCGTCAATACGGTACTCCCTAATTTCTGGCGATAATCCGCAAGCATTCAAGACCTGTTGATAATTTGTTGCTAACCTGTTGATAGATTTTTGGGCCGTTCGTTCTTGGGACGGGTTTTCCATCGGCGGTGGGTCCACAGATATTGTTCGGGCCAACGTCGTGCAAAGGATTCGATGGCTTTCATGTATTCCTGTGTGATCCAGATTGGTGCGTCGTCACGCCCCTTCCATTCGGCGGGTTGGATGATCCGTTCGGCAGCCAGTTCAAACTCGAAGTGGTCTCCCAGCCGTCGGCAATAACCGACGATGACCGGAACCTCGTATTCCACCGCCAGCAAAGCGACAGATTTGTGGGTGGAAGCTTTCCGTCCAAAGAAATCGACGAAGAATCCTTTTCGCCCGGCATCCTGATCAATCACCTCTCCGAGCATCTCTCCTCGTCGGAGTACGTCTTCCACCGCATCGGTGGCCCCCCTCTTAAAAATCAGTTCCAACCCACAGTGTCTTCTCGTTCGCACCAGTAAATCGTCCAGATAGGGATTGTCCATGCTGCGCGCCACGGCGGTGAATTTTCCCAGGCAACACGCCAGCAACTGGCCCAGAAGCTCGAATTGACCAAAATGCCCCGTGACCAGAATCGCAGGTTGACGCTCCATCGCCAGCCGAATCACGGGGTCGATACTGGGATGAAGTCGCGTGTATCGGCTCCAGGTCCACCGGCGGATCAACCGAGGGGACTGAAACAGCTCGATTCCCATACGTACGAAATTCTGCATGCTCCGCAAAGCCGTCGTTCGGGTCTGATCCGGCGTCAAACCCTCACCCAGAGACTGGCGAATCTGATCAACAGCCAAGCGGTAGCGACTGGATTGGACTATCGCCCACAACCGACCCAGCCATCGGGACGCTCGAAGATTCAGATCAATCGGCAACAGCAACAGAATCAATCGCAACAGTTCAACGGCGAGATACACTCCAATTTGAAGTGCCTTCACAATCCCAGCCGGCCATCGCGTGCGCTTTCGTCCCATGGAACTATTCTAAGGGCACATGCCCCAATCGGGAAAGTGAGACGATTCCGTCCAAACATAAAACCGGAAATGGAGACCGGTGACGGCTCCACGCACAAGCACGGGAAATTCTGCTGGAGTTTAGCACTGCGCCCGAATCGGTTATGATGGAATACCTCGACTGAACCGCCGTCACGGAAGAGGAACTGAAACAGCGGCAGAATGATACATCGCCGACGGCGGGCAAGTTGGTTGTACGAGAAGCGTAGTATGGATGATGTTTGTACGATTCTGGGTGGTGAAAAACGCCCGAAGGGGAACTCGCGGTATTTGCGGGCGCTTCGGCGGACGCTGAAGTTTTTGCGCCCCCAGCGGTCCCGAATTGTGCTGGCGATTTTCGCGGCGATCGGTTTGGCTTCGACTTTGGCGATCAGCCTGTCCACGATTCCCTGGATTCTATACCTGTTTGTCACCAATCCCGACGGTCCCCGAGCCGCTGTGTTTCAAATCGCCGCCCAGCGAGTGCTCCGCGCAGATTTTGAACCCTACCGTCCCGACGTGCACGATTCATATCGAGGAGAAATCAATGCCAAGACGGCGCTGATTTTCCGTGACGTCAAGGAACACTCGCCGCTCCTCCACTACGGTGCTCAACCGGCCATGCTCATCCAGCCGGTTTCGACTGAACTCGCCGACCGCGCGGCGTTTTTTGAAGCGATGGCTGAAGCAACCCGTCATCCTGTGACCGTCCGGTTTGTTCCCGTGGGAGACAAATCGGCCTTCGAGGCGGATATTCAGTACGTCCCGGATTCGCTCAAGGAGCGGTTGCTGAACGATGCCTTGATTCGTTTCGGTCAGTGGCTGCCCGCAGATCGCTCTCTCTCGGCGACTCGCGCCGTGATGTGGAAAATTTTGGCGGGGGTCTTCCTGGTCGTCCTGTTCGGAAGTTTTTGCCAGTTCGCCTCCGAATTCCTCGTGACGATCATCGCCACGCGCGGCGTGATGGACATGCGGCGAGAAATGTACCGAACCGTCATGGGCCTGCCTCTGACCTGGTTTGGACGACATCTTTCCGAAACCATGAGCCGCGTCGTCACCGACTGCAAGGACGTCATGCAGGGATACCAGGCCATGTTCGGCAAGTTGCTTACCGAACCCTTCAAAGTGGTGGCGATGCTGATTGGGGCTTTGATCTTTGACTGGCGGATTACGATTTTTGTGCTCATCGTGGCGCCGATAGGCGGAATCATCATTTCCATCATCGGCCGAAAAATCCGGAAAGCCAACCGCCGATTGCTGGGCGGATATGCCCAAATGATGAGCGTAATCAACGCCACGCTGAGCGGCGTCCGAATCGTTCGCGCCTACAACAACCAGCATTTTGAACGGCGTCGAATGTGGCGGGCCGAACGACGACTGCTTCAGCAACTTCTCAAAATCGGTCGTCTCGATGCGTTGACCAGCCCGCTGCTCGGCGCGGTGGGTATTTTCTTCGGCATGTTGGGAATGGCCTATCTGGCGGATTGCGTCGTGGCGGCCCGTTTCAGTGCCGAACAACTCTCGTCAGGGGGCGGGGCGATTTCCGGCCGCTTCGATCCCGAAAAATTCATCGGGGTGGCTTTGCTGCTCGGCGTGATGCTCGATTCGCTCAAGAAAATCGCCGAAATCTACCCGCGATTGTCCAAAGCCGACGGCGCCGCCACTCGAGTCTTCGAGATCATCGATATGCCCGTCGAAGAGGATTTCTCGCTTGGGCTCCCCAACTTGCCGGTGCTGCATGACCGCATCGAATTTCGCAATGTGTCTTATACCTACCCCGAGACCGATCGACCCGCCCTGTCGGAAATCTGCCTGACCATCCAAAAGGGACAGCGCGTGGCGATTGTGGGCCCCAACGGAAGCGGAAAGACAACGCTGATGGGATTGCTCGAATGTTTCTTCCGGTGCGATCACGGACAGATTCTTTTGGACGGGCGGGACATCAATCAATACAACATCCGTTCCCTGCGCGAGCAAATCAGCTTGATCACTCAGGACGCCGTGATTTTCGCCGCGACGGCACTGGAAAACATCGTTTACGGCGGACCCGACACCGACGCGAAGAAAGCAATCGAAGCCGCCAAACACGCCTATGCCCATGAGTTCATCGAGCGGCTTCCCGACGGTTACCAAACGATGCTTGGCGAATTCGGAGCCACCCTGTCCGGTGGGGAACGGCAACGATTGGCGCTGGCGCGGGCGATCTTTCGCAACGCCCCGATTTTCATCTTCGATGAAGCCACAAGCCAGATCGATGTGGACAGCGAAAAGAAAATTCATCAAGCCACCCGCGAGTTCATGGCGAATCGAACCTCGATCGTTATCGCCCATCGCATCGCCACCATCATCGACGCCGACGTCATCGTCGTCATGGATCAGGGCCGAATCGTCGATATCGGCGACCATGCGACGCTCTTGCAGCGATGCCTGCTCTACAAAACTCTCTACACCACCCACACCGCACCCCAATAGACGCCCCCGTTGCCTGACACTATAATTCGCATTTCCTATGCACCCTTTTCGAACGCATAACTGCGGTGAGTTGCGGACCGAACACATCGACCAAACGGTGCGGTTGTCGGGATGGTTGCATCGCAAACGCAATCTCGGCGGACTGCTGTTCATCGACCTGCGCGATCACTACGGACTGACGCAAATCGTCGTCCGCCCCGAAGACCCTTTTTACGATGACGCCGCCAAAGCCCGACCGGAATCGGTTCTGACCATCACCGGCCAGGTCATCGCGCGAAGCAATCCCAACCCCAATATGCCCACCGGTCTCATTGAAATCGCCGTTCAGGTGTTTCACGTGGAATCCCCTTCGGAAGTCATCCCGTTTCCAACCGCCATCGACGAAGACGTTCCGGAGGATTTGAGGCTGGAGTTTCGCTTCATTGATTTGCGGCGTCCACGACTTCATCAGAACATCCTCATGCGAAGTCGCGTCTGCCAATTCATCCGCCACTACCTGACCGACCACGGCTTCACGGAATTCCACACGCCGATTCTGACCAGCTCGTCCCCGGAAGGCGCGAGGGATTTTCTCGTCCCCAGCCGGTTGCATCCGGGTCAGTTTTATGCCCTGCCTCAGGCGCCCCAACAATTCAAGCAACTCCTGATGTGCTCCGGATTCGATCGCTATTTCCAGATCGCACCGTGTTTCCGCGACGAAGACGCCCGCGCCGACCGAAGCCCCGGCGAGTTTTACCAACTGGATCTCGAAATGGCGTTTGCGACGCAGGAAGACGTTTTCGACGTGGTCGAAGGCCTGATGATCGAACTGTTCACCACCCTGTCGAGCAAGAAACTGGTCACACGCCCATTCCCCCGGATCGCCTATGCCGATGCGATTCGCCGATTCGGCACCGACAAACCGGACCTCCGATTCGGCCTTGAACTTTGCGACGTCAGTTCGGCATTTGAGCAATCCTCGTTCAAGATATTCGCGGGTATCGTCGCTTCGGGTGGAAAAGTCATCGCCATCCGGATTCCGGGCGCCGCGAGTCAATCGCGAAAATTTTTCGATGCCGTCGAAACCTTCGCCAAAGAACAAGGCGCCGCAGGATTGAGCTGGGCAGCCTGGACGACCGAGGGCGTCAAGGGTTCCATCGGTAAGTTCGTCACAGGGGAAACGGAACGACGACTGCGCGAATTGGCGGATGTTCAGGCCGGTGACGCGATGGTGCTGGCTGCCGGACCCGGGGCCACTGCGTCTGCGCTGATGGGCAAGGTTCGATTGTATCTGGCGGATCAACTCAAATTGCGAGACCCGACGACCGTGGCGTTTGGATGGATCGTCGATTTCCCGATGTTCGAATTCAACGAGGAACTGAAGAAAATCGACTTTTCCCATAATCCGTTTTCGATGCCGCAGGGAGGACTCGAAGCCCTCTTGACCCGCGATCCGCTGGAGATTTTGGCGCATCAGTACGACATTGTGTGCAATGGAATTGAACTGTCGTCAGGGGCAATCCGCAACCACCAGCCCGACATCATGAAGAAAGCATTTGAAATCGCGGGTTATGATTTTCAAACGCTTCAGACGAAGTTTCCCGCTTTGTGGAAAGCGTTTCACTACGGTGCGCCGCCCCACGGAGGTATCGCTCCGGGCATCGATCGAATCGTGATGCTGCTGTGCGACGAACCGAACATTCGCGAGGTGATCGCGTTCCCGCTCAACCAGCGAGCGCAGGATTTGCTCATGGGCGCGCCGTCCGAAGTGCGACCGGAACAACTTCGCGAAGTTCATATCGAAATTCGACTTCCCGAAGAGAAAAAATAGAAACGTGATACGTGAAGCGTGGATTCACAATCCCAGCACTTCGCGCATGGGTGCGAATTGAAATCGTTCGAACAGATATCGAAGCCGGCTTGATACCCGACTGCGAAACATCGACTGCATCATTGCTGTCCCCTGGGAAATCGGCAAACCCGCACGAACCATTTCGGATACCTCGGCAGCGTCGAGTTCATAAGGATGGAGATAAACCACCGCCGGCTGGTGAATTCGCTGCATCTGCCGGATCGCCCACGCCGCCACTCGCGCCGGAAACAACCGCAGATACCCGCCCCCGCAAACCGGTACTCGTCGCCCCGCAACCTCCAGCGTCGTCATCGGGAATTCAATCAGTCGGCAATCCCGCGCCGGATGCGTTTGACCCAGCGATTCGTCACCCCAGCAGAAAACCCCGCGCGGCGATTCCGGCATCCCATAACGAGGACCCGCCCACGGAAACACGCTTGATGAATACTTGAACCCTAATTCCTCCAGAATCGGAATCGCCCACAACGATCGACGGGTGATCGAAAACGCCGGTGCACGGTATCCGATCGGCTTTTGGTTGGTCTGCTCGCCGATGATGTCCATGCACCGCCGAACGTCATCCCGAAACAGCTCCGGCGTCAAATGGAACACCGGCTCGTGACCGTAACCATGACACCCGATCTCGTGACCACGCCGAATCACGGTCGGCAAAATCTGCGGGTGACACTCGCACACTTTCCCCAGCGCAAAAAAAGTAGCCCGAATCCGATAACGATCGAGCAGATCAAGAACCCGGTCCACGTTTCGAACCACTCGATCGGTAATCGGGGTGTCCCCGTGCAGCAGGCCATGCGCCCAATCCTCCAGATCAACGGTCATCGCATGAACCGCACGCCGTCCTCGATCCGTCGGCGCTTTCCGCTCGATTCTCATATTCCTATTAACATCGACCGAATCACCTTTCGATCCGATAGCCCAACTTTTTGTCCCGAACTTCCCAAAACCTCGATCCGCTGATTAACACCGGAATGGAATCTTTTTGGGGAGTTTTTCTCTTCGATGATGAATCCTACCCCGACGAGCGGGTGTTGACCTAACTCATTGTCAAAGATAGAATTAGGGATGCACAAGAACACAATGTTCAACACATTTTTTCGTCGGAACTATATTTTTTGCGTCGGAAAACGTCGTCCCATCGTATATAACATTGTAGGGGACGTTGTTCATATCGTCGGTGTCGCGTCGTGGGACAGATCGAAACGCAAGTGGTGGATTTATTGTCATGCCCACATTGTTCGTATTACAGGGACCAGATAAGGGCAAAACCTTCCGTGCGGAAACGGATCAGGTGGTGATCGGTCGTTCCAGCGATGCCGTTCCCCTGTCAGACGGTTCCATTTCGCGCCAACACGCCAAATTGATTTCCGAAAACGGACATTGGATGCTGCTGGACCTCAAGAGTTCCAACGGAACTTTTGTCAACGGCCTCCGCATCGAACACCCCACGATCATGAAGCATGGGGACCAGATTCGGCTGGGAACGACCCTGATGGTGTTTTCGGGCGATCGGGCGGAGGAGCAGATTCTCGAAACGGGCTCGCGCGATCTGGTGGAGTTGGACGGCAGCCGCGAAGTGATCGATTCGGCGGTCATCGAGTCGTTTGCGAGCAACGACGCCAGCATGATCCTCGCGGCGCCGGAAACCGCCGAAGCCGTTCGCGCCTGGAAAATCATGTACGAACTGGCCGAAGTCATCGGCACCATCGAATCCCCCGACCACCTCCTGAAACGCGTGATGGATATCATGTTCGAGCAAATGGAGGTAGATCGCGGGTTCATCCTGATGGTCGAACCGGGGCAGGAGGAACTCGTTCCCAAAGTCGTTCGTTTCCGCCACCGACCACGCGATCCGCAAAAAATCACCACCAGCCAGACCATCATTCAACACGTCCTCCATCGCCAGGAAGGCGTCCTGTGCACCAACGCCATGGGGGACCGACGGTTCGGCACCGAAACGGGAGACGACAGCATTCACCGTTACGGAATCCAATCGGTCATCTGCGTGCCGATTATGGTCCACAGCGAAATTCTCGGCGTCATCCACGTGGATTGCCCCGTCTCCTCGCACACGTACACCAGCGAGCAATTGCGACTGGCCAGCGCCAT
>CAIVHJ010000357.1 GCA_903905665.1 uncultured Phycisphaerales bacterium | reverse complement strand
TGGGTCTGATGTTCTGGGTTGCGGCTCTGAATCCCCCGCTGGGGGCGCAGGAGAAACTACAAACCGATCCTGTCGCCAAAGTCTCCCAGCCGGCGACGGATGCGTCTGTCGCGCTGATGGAGGCATCAGAGACGCTCTTGCCAGAGAGCGTTTTAACAGAACCGCGACCGTTAGCGAGCGGTGATTTGATCTCGGGGGGCGCGTCGTCTGAACCGATTGTCGATCTCCTGCCGGAAGTGCAACAGGCGATCAACGACATCCGGGCACAGTCTCGCGGCAACGTCCTGCAGGTCGAATGCAACGGCGCCTTCGGCTACAGCACGATCCAGAGCGCCATCAACGCCGCCGTGGAAGGTGACACGGTAGTGGTCCTCCCGCGAAACTATGCTGGTATCGTGTGTACGGGTGATGTTTACAGAGAAGGGATATCCACGAGCAAGAAAAGTCTAACCATTCAAAGTCTTATTCCAACAAATGCAGAATACGTCGATCATACGGTGATACGACCCTATTCTCCCGGTGTGGAATTGAGGCCAGTGGGGTATCCGCCGCCCGTGAATGAAGAGTTATTCGTGATCGATGGATTGACCATCACCCAGAGTTTTCAACATGCCATTCAGATCGATGCAAGATCCACTCTGTGTGCCGTCAAAATCGATCACTGCAAGATCACAAACAACAGAGGGATCGGGATTCGAGCTTATAACGCACTAGGTTCTTTGTTTGTTGAGAATACCACTATTTCTGCAAACTCGTGCGGTATCGCGGCAGACCTTGGTTATGGCTGCCACGATTTTCAAGTTTCGAATTGCACGATTACAGACAACCGGGATGGGGGTGGAATTCGTTTCTCGGGCACTCCCGTATCGGGTGGCACCGTGAGGGTACGCGGGAGTACGATTGCGCGAAACACGTTCGTTTCTCTATCTTATGAAAATGTGGGCGGCGGTGGGATTTCAATTCTCGCACCGGGGGCTGCGACCATCGAGGATACTGTTATTGAAAATAATGTCTGTAGTTGCCCGTTGGGCGACGGTGGCGGTGGCGGCGTATATCTCGTGAATTCGGATATCAATCACCCCTTCATGGTTCGCCGTTGTTCCATCAGAAACAACGTGGCATCGAATGGGGTTGGTGGAGGCGTCTATTCCCCATACGAGTCCTGTATCATCGAACAATGTCGCATTGAGAACAATAGTGCTTCCTATGGTGGCGGCATGGTGCTTTTGGGCAGCCCGGGCTATCCCAACAAGGTGTCCGATTCATTTGTCTCGGGTAACATAGCCACCAGTGATGTCTATTCGTCTGGGTCTTACGGATACACAGCCAATTCCGGGGGGATTGTAGCCGAGTCGAGCGTGATTACCGACACGGTTATTATCGATAACCATGCAGTTACGGGGTCAGGTGGAATCAGCCTGTCCGGTGCTTCATCTGTGAGGAATTGCACCATCGTGGACAACTCGGTCGAATCAGAATGTCGTCCTTGGTGGCCGGATGAATGCAGTGTTGGAGGCATATTTATTTCCAACAGTCCTTTTGTTCGGGTTTCATCGAATATCGTGCGGAACAATCTGTCTCCCGATGGCTGGGCAATTGGAGTGGATCAACGTTTTCTTTCAATGTTCTCTTTCAACGATATCGAAGATGGCCCAGACAGTATCTTTTGCGCTGGGGCGCCGTATTATTGCGATAGTCATTCGTACGACGGCCTTGGGAATACTGATGCCGATCCGTTGTTTGCCGCCGATGGGTATCACCTGCAGCGGCGTTCGCCGTGTCGTAATGCCGGTGATCCGGCGTATGTGCCGTCACCCGGTGAAACGGATATTGACGGTGAACCGCGGGTCTTTGACGGTCGCGTGGACATGGGTGCCGATGAATGGCAACCCATCATGATTCCACCGGAAGATATCGACTGGCTGCCTCTCCCCGCCAGCGAAGAACCGATTGAACTTCCTTTGGGTCAGGAACTTCCTTTGCCGTGAACGTGGCAGGACCACTGCTCAAGAGCAGTGCCACGCGACGATGGCAAAAGACCGATGGGGACACGAGTCCTTCTTCCCGACTCGTGTCCCTCTCTTTGCTCCTGTTTCCCGCCCCGTGCCACTGCTCTTGAGCGGTGGTCTTCTTTCCCGCAAATCGCAATTCATAATTCCCCACGGGAATATATAATACTGCGTGCTTAACAACCTTGAACGCCATCGGCTGAAAGTTGTGCCATGCGGATGAGACAAATAAAATTGTGGACCTTCTTCATTTGCGCTACCATTCTGTTCGGTGCAAGTACCGCAATCAATGGGGCAACTTTCGCTCCCTCCGATCCGTCATTTCCCACCGAACCCGCCGGGCGCGATCCTGCTTCGGTCCGTCCCGAAGACTCGCCGGCGGAACGTGAACTGATCCGAATTTGTCAGGACGTTTTACCAGATGACTTGTGGGACAGAATCGAAGCCGTTGATCGCGAACCCGACGGTTTGTTCGCCACCCTGTTGATGACCACGCCCGAAGCCGATGCGCTGGTTTTGCGCGGTATACCTCTGGAGCGGCAAAATCTGGCCGATTACCTCGCCCGATTCGCTCCGGTGACCACCCTTGAGCGAAAAACCTCGCTGAAATCCTTTGATGCGGTTCGCAATCGAATTGTGCCGCCTCCCATCAAACGACACCCGTTCGGTGAATCTGATCCATGCACTAATTCTTCGCTAATCCATTTGACGTACGACGAATACCACGATCTCGCCGATGGGCAGTGTTTTCTGGAGAACCTCGCTTCGGCGTATCCAGAGATTACCCGGTGGGTCGACCTGACGCAGCGGTACGGAATCGAACCCACCGCGGATGGTCGGCACTTGTATGCACTGAAGATCACGGATCATCCCACACAAGAAGAATCCAACGAGGAGAAAATTCTCTTTACGGGCGTGACGCACGCGCGCGAATGGGTAACGCACGAGATGATGCTTTACTTGGCGGAATACCTCACGACACGGTATTCGTTCGATCCTGAAGTTCAACGGATCGTTGATCATTCGGAGGTCTGGCTGGTGCCGGTCGTCAACCAGGACGGATTTGAATACAGCTGGTCCACGGATCGTCTGTGGCGCAAAAACCGTAGGCCTTTACCTGACAATCAATTTGGGGTCGATATCAACCGCAATTACGATTCCCAGTGGGGACATGACGATAGGGGTTCCAGCGGCAAAATTTCCTCGGAAACTTATCGCGGGCCGTCCGCCGCTTCTGAACCCGAAGCCCGCGTGATCCAACATCTTCTCACAGACGAGCGATTTTCCATCGCGATCAGTTATCACTCCTATAGCCAGATGGTGGTTTACCCGTGGTGTTACACCACGTATATACTGCCGCAGAGTTACACGTCATTGCGGGCCTTGGGGAAGAAATACGCCAAGCTCGCCCAGCACGTTGACGGTAAAGATTACGTCACAGGTCAGGGAAGTTATGCGTTGTATTTGACGAACGGTTGTTTTGAGGATTATGCCTATGGCGTGGCTGGAGCGCTGGCGATGACGGTTGAAATGCGTCCGCGAACGTCTGATGAGGGTGGTTTTTTGCTTCCAGAAGACGAAATTTTACCCGCCATTGAGGAGAATCTTGTCGGGGCGCTCTGGTTGATGGCAAATGTCGCCGGCGCAACGGAGATTACCGATTCTGACAGTGTGGCATCACTGCCGGATGGCAACGGATCGGTTTTTTTCTCATTGCCGCTGACACCTGCGCATCAGAATCCATCGGATTCACTGGGGGTGCCAAGTTCTTCACTGGATCATTTGACCGCCTGGATGGATGATTTTCTCCATCGACCACCGATATGGCCGCGATGGGGTGAATGGCCAGAGGAGTTTGAGGGTGTGGGATGCGGAAGGGGTTATTTCATTGAGTCCGATGGTATTCCTTCACAATGGGTTAGTGCCTTGACGTCCTGTCGGGTACTGCCGTATGTGTTTGAGGACGGTGCAGAGGTTCCATTGTCGAACTATCAGGGCGACCCGAATCATCCCGCCCTCAATGTCATCGGGATACCCTCACGATTACCGGTGCTCATGCGCGACATTCGGGTGATCAAGCGGCGCCTCAAGCCGATCGGTCAATCCAGCAACGGAGAACGGGAATCGATTTTGGATGTGCGGACGGCGATTGAGGATATGCACGCGAACAAACCATGGATCGACTGGACATGGGAATCGATGGACGACACAGGTTCGCCGGTTTATTCCAACCCCAGCGGGATTGGAGGGACTTCCCTGACTGTAGAACCATTTCGCGCGTATTTTGTCCACGCGAATGTGCCCTCGTGGAATTTTGGGAGTACCAGCAGTCACAACGCCATGTACCTGCTCAAATTCCCGCCATCCATCGCTTTTGATTTTCCGGATTGCAACCACAACGGCGTGTCCGACACGAGCGACTTGGCGGATGGGTTAAGCCCCGACGACAATCACAATGGGATTCCCGATGAGTGTGAATGATCCATCGTCGATACAGTTGAACGCGATTTCGGTTGAGCCGGCCGAGGGACCTGGTCGCGATTTGATTCTGGGAACTGCCGGGCATATCGACCACGGGAAAAGCGCGATCGTCAAAGCGCTGACGGGCATTGATCCGGACCGACTTCCCGAAGAAAAAGCGCGGGGGATGACAATCGAACTAGGATTTGCGCACCTTGATCTGGGTGAAGTGCGATTCGGGATTGTGGACGTTCCGGGGCATGAAAAATTTATTCACACGATGGCCGCTGGTGCGCAGGGGATCGACGGGGTGATGTTGGTGGTCGCCGCCGATGATGCCGTAATGCCGCAAACCCGCGAGCACGTTGAAATTCTCCAGTTGCTGGGCGTGCGACACGGGGTGGTCGTCCTGAACAAAATCGACCTTGTGGATGCCGAAATGCGAG
The DNA here is from genome assembly GCA_903905665.1 of uncultured Phycisphaerales bacterium. Taxonomy (GTDB): domain Bacteria; phylum Planctomycetota; class Phycisphaerae; order UBA1845; family CAIVHJ01; genus CAIVHJ01. The sequence continues at coordinate 1,197 of CAIVHJ010000357.1, read as the reverse complement.
CGATGGTGGTGCAGGAGATTCGGGAATTTTTGGTGGGAACTTCGCTATCGTCGTTTCCCATCGTGCCGGTTTCGGCGACTACGGGTGAGGGATTGAACTCGCTCAAAGATGAGTTGCTCGCCTTGTCCCGCCGAATTCCGAATCGAAGCGTTTCGAGCGTTTTCCGCATGCCGATTGATCGGGTCTTCACGATTCACGGTCGCGGAACCGTTGTGACCGGTTCACCGATTTCCGGTCGGGTGGTAGTGGAGGACGCGCTGGAGCTCATGCCCGCCGGTCGGATTTGTCGCGTGCGTGGATTGCAGACCCATCTCGATCCGCGCGATCGCCTGCACGTCGGTCAGCGCGTGGCGATTAATTTGGCCGCCGTTGAAAAGGACGAAATCCGGCATGGAGACGAACTGGCGACCCCCGGTTACCTCACGCCGGGCGCCATTCTCGATGCGCACGTCCGCGTTTTGAAGACGGTTCCCCGCCCGATTCGACATCTGCAAAGCGTGCGGTTGTGTCTCGGAACGAAGGAAACCTTCGCGCGGGTTCGGATTCTTGCGGGCGAAACACAGCCGTCGGTCATCAACTCCAATGAATCCGGATGGGTTCAGTTATGTACGACGGAACCCGTCGTCTCCGAATGGGGGCAGCGGTTCATCCTCCGCGACGAGACGGATTCCTGGACAATCGGCGGGGGAATGATTCTCCGACCGGTCTCGCGCAAACTTCGGCGAACCGATCTGGACGACGTGTCGGGGCTGAACATTCTGCTCGGTGATCATGAGGCGGACCGGCTGGAGGAAGTTCTGCGATTTTTCGTCAGCCGCCAAGCATCATCCGTCAATCGGCAAACGACGGAACTTCAACTTGCCTGCTGGAGCGGCGTGCCGATTGAACGCATTGCTGTTTTGCTCGACGAGATGGAAAAATCCGGGCGGATTGTTCGAGTCGGGGAATCCCAAAGTCCAATTCCTCGGGTATGGATTGGTGCGTGCCTTGAGCGGTGTCTGGAATACTTGCGTGCATATCATCAAGAGCACCCCGACCTGCCGGGTTGTCCTCGAGACGAATTCACGGGGTGGTTACGAAGTCGATGGGGGGAGGATTTGGCGAGGCATTTGGTTTTGGAACTGACGCGTCAGGTCGTTCGGGAAACCCCTCAGGACTACCGATTGGCGGAGTTCGCGCCCAAACAATCCGCGGACG
>CAIVHJ010000356.1 GCA_903905665.1 uncultured Phycisphaerales bacterium | reverse complement strand
TCCCTCGAAAAAGCCGTGGGAGCGCCATCCGGCGGGAGCGCACAGTGACCGATGCTGTCGAAAGCAGCTCGTGACTTGGCGGATGGGCGCGGGATTGGGGCCTTCGACACCACAGAGTTTTATGCCTTGATGTTCGGCGGGAACAACCGCGACTTCACCAAACCGCGGTGGGCAAGCGCGAATCGCAGCCCGGTTGCCAAACATGCGAAGCCATACTTGAGGCTCCGCGAGAAGTTGATCGACGAAGCCTCTTTGAAGTACTTGGTTGGACAGCTTATCTCGCCTATGGGGTATCCGGCCCATACAATCTGAGCCAACATCTGGTTATCGAACACGAAATCGTCAGAGTTCTCGTCGAGTGGAATCGTTTGGAGCAGATCACGCGAGAACGCCCGGTAGCCCGTGTGGTATTCCGAGAGCTTCGTTCCGATCATCAGGTTCTCGGCGCAAGTCAGGAAACGGTTCGCCACATACTTCCAAAGTGGCATACCCTGGCCAAGCGCTCTCTCCCGTCCCCCAAGTATCCGGGAGCCAAGTACGCAGCGAAACAGGCCGTTGCCGATCAGACATGCCATTGCGGGAATGAGTTTGGGAGTATACTGGTAATCGGGATGGACCATGATCACGATATCAGCGCCCTCTGCCAATGCGCTTCGGTAACACGTCTTCTGATTCGCGCCGTATCCCATGTTCTTCTCATGGACTATGACGCGCGTGTTCGGAAGCTTGGAGGCAATATCCACGGTGGAGTCCCCACTGGCGTCATCGACCACGATCACCAGATCCACAATTTCCTGTTCCATCACCTCTTTATAAGTTGCCTCCAGCGTGCCTGCGGCATTGTAGGCGGGCATGACCACCACAACTTTCTTGTCTTTGTACACGAGCTTACCCTCCGTGGGATGCCTTCCTGGTCGCCTTGAGCCTCTCCGAATACACGGCCAGGGGTACGGCGGCAAGTATGAAGACGAACGACCACATGGGGAAGCCTTGCCGGGCATCCGAAAGGCCGATCATCGAGCTGAAAGTCGTAACGATCGCGTAGGCAAACATAAACCGCTTGGCTTCCATCACAGCCTTCCACCTTGCATAGCCGACCGCGGCGAGCGCAATCATCAAAGCGTTGTATACCGCGTATGCAAGAGACCGCTTTGAAGGCGGCTTCTCATGCCAGAGGTTGAACCACAAGCGGCCAAACGTCTGTATCCCCATGTAGGCAAAGGTGACAGGATGCTCGGTTATCTGCTTGATTGCATACGGACGCAGATGTCTTTCGCAGTCCATCCGGCTCATCTTTCTCGTTGGGTCTCTCTGAAAACAAATCTTGTCATAAGTAGCCTTGCTCACCGATATCCACTTCGTGTTTTTTGCTTTCGGCGATCCGGAAATCACAATTGGGTCGTCCCACCAAACGAGGATCTTCCCCTCGGCAATCCCAGTACCGGCCCAAATACATGACCATCCGTACGTGTTCGTGGGTGCAAATCCTCCGAGCACCACGTAGTTTCTGATGGTCCACGGGCTAACCACGGCATACGAGACCACAACCAACAGTGCCGCCTTCCACAACCACTGCCGAATGCTTCTTCGGCCCAGAAACGCAACGACCGCGATACTGATGGGGAAGAATAGCAGAGAACCCTTGTTGAGTATTATCAAGCCACAAACAATCCCAGGCCAAACCCAGGAATACTTGCCCCTGTCCCTGAGCGTGATCAGCAGGTAAACCGCCAGAAGCGCCAGAAATGCAGCGAGAGTCTCAGTCAGGACCGAATTGGCGCTTATGATGAAGCCAGGAAATACGGCGAACAACGCAGCCGCAATGAGTCCGGCACGGCGAGCGAGACCCAGCCTGCTCGCTATGACGAACACCAGGAAGCAGTTGACTGTATCGAGCACTGCTTGAAGAAGACG
>CAIVHJ010000355.1 GCA_903905665.1 uncultured Phycisphaerales bacterium | reverse complement strand
TGTGCTTTTCAACTCCTTCCCACCAAACGGATGTGGATCAACTTTTTCAACTGGGCGCACCGGCGTTCAAATTCGGTTCCGTTCAGATCACCGATTATCCGACCATTGCTCATGCCGCTCAGTATCAACGACCGATCCTTTTATCCGGCGGCGCTTCAGAGATGTCGGAGGTTTTGAAAGCCGTCGAAACCGTTTTGAGCACCGGCAACATGCAATTGGCTCTGCTGCACTGCACCAGCCTTTATCCATGTGAGGATTATCATTTGCTCAATCTGAACGTGATTCGTTCTTATCGAAAGATGTTCGATTTTCCGATCGGGTATTCCGATCACACGCTCGATCCTGTTATCGCCCCCGTTGCTGCCGTGGCGCTGGGAGCCAAAATCATCGAAAAACACCTGACGCTTAATCGGCAATCGAAAGGCCCCGATCACGCCTTCGCACAGGAACCCGCGGAATTCGCCCGAATGGTACGAGCCGTTCGCCAGACCGAGCAGTCTCTGGGTTCACACTATCACCGACTGCAGCCCCAGGAAGTGGAATTGGCACGATTGGGGCGACGAAGTCTCGTCACCACCAGGACCATCAGGAAGGGCGAGACCATTCAATCTGACGATCTGACAATCAAACGACCGGGAACCGGAATTCCGCCTCAACACCGGGATCTGGTCATCGGAAGAAAAGCCCGACAAGACATCGAAGCCGATCGAGTCGTCACCTGGGATATGGTTTGAGACCGGACAATCATGGCTGAAAAAATCCGTGTCATGTTGACCAGTTGTGGAGGTTGGGTTATTCCCGGCATGGTGGAGTGCCTGCGAAGCGAACCCGACTACGACTTCCATATTGTGGGAGTTGATGTCAACCGCAGGGCGGTGGGGGCGCACTTCGTGAACAGTTTTCACGTCGTGCCCGAAGGGGTGAATCCGGAATATCCTCACGCGATTCTCGATCTGGCCCGAAAAGAGAGTATTCAGGTCATTGTTCCTCTCAGCGATGAAGAAGTTCTTCAACTCAGCCGGCATCGGCAACTTTTCGCTCTGCACGGCGTCACGGTGCTGTGCTCGGATTTTCAATCGGTGCAGACCGCTTCGAACAAAGCCGCCCTGTTGACCTTCCTTAAAGAGAAAGGCATCGCTGCACCCGCCTTCTATAACCCCCGGAGCCTGCAAGAAATGGATCAGGCGGTAGAAGCCCTCGGATATCCCCATCAGGACGTGGTCCTCAAGCCGACACACGCCAGAGGAGCACGCGGCTTTTGGATCGTGACGGAAAAACCTCGCCTGACGGATTTGCTGCTCAAACAACGCCACTTGCAACAACTTCCCTATTCCATCATACGAAACATGCTGCAGGACGCGGCGGTCTGGCCTTCCATTGTGGTCATGCAATACCTTCGCGGCCATGATTTCAACGTCGATGCTCTGTGTCGGGACGGCGAAACTTTGTATTGCATGCCCATGCGCCGGTTGGCACCATCAGCGGGTCCCGTTCAGGAAGGCCTGATTGTCCACGATTCCGCCATCGAAGAAATGGTCCGACAGGTCATAAAGGCATTTGGTTTCAACTACAACATCAACGTGGAACTAGCCTATCCCGATGAATCGAACACCGGCCAACCCCTGATTTACGAAATTAACCCGCGAGTCTCAGGACCCATCGCCGCCTGTAGCCGCGCGGGCATCAACTTACTGTTATTGGGAATCCTGTTGGGCTTGTCTCGTGATATTCCACGCCATCTGCAATATCGCGATCTGCTCATGCAACGATGCTGGCAGGAAATCTACCCCGCTTCGACAGACACGTTTTGTCAATCGGAACAGTCGGCCTCCGGTGGGGTAGCCATCTTGGGTTAACAAAAAGGATTCTGGTGGTGGGATTATGATCAAGAATGTTCTACTCGTTGCAGCCCCCTCCATGCCCTTCCATCTCCAGGCAGACTCTCCGCGTGATCAAATCAGCGAGACTATCCCTCAACCCCTCGGCCTCTGCTATCTCGCCGCCGTGCTGCAGCAAAACGGCTATAGTGTTGACATATATGATCCGCACATCGAGTGTCTGAACACACGCACGGGGCACACCGACGCCGACGAAATGCGACGGCAAATCATCCGACGGATCAACGATTCCTCTTACGACTTGCTGGGCATTTCGTCGTTTTACATCTACACCAACCAGTGGTCTCACTTCGTGGCTGCAGTTTCCAAGGACAAGAATTCTCGTGTGCCCGTGGTCATCGGCGGAGGATATCCTTCGCTGCTCCCCCAAGATGCACTTGAGGACCGCAACATCGATTTTGTTGTCACCGGTGAAGGAGAGTCCGCCCTGTTGGACCTTGTTCGTGGTTGGCCCTTTTCATCTCCTCCGACAATAGACGGGCTTGCTTTTCGAGATCACGAACAAATCTTTCTGCAGCCTCGAAGAAACTTCATCTCTCGACTGGATGAACTGCCTTTTCCAGCCTGGGAAAAAGCTAATGTGCAGAAACACATGCAATTCAGCGGCAAAAAAAGCCTCTGTGTGATGACTTCCCGTGGGTGTCCCTATTCCTGTACGTTTTGCAACAGCTACGAAAGTTGGGGTCGAAAATTCCGAATGCGTTCGGCGGAAAACGTCCTGGCGGAAGTCGATCACCTGATCAATCGCTTCGGCGTCGAGGATATCCTGTTCGTGGATGACAACATGACCATCGACAAAAAACGAACCCTTGACATTGCCGCCGGCTTCAAAAGACGACACATCACCTGGCGTATCGTCAACACTTCCTCTACGCACCTCGACGAAGAAACACTGACCGCCATGAAAGAAAGCGGATGCAACCAGATCGCAATTTCCGTTGAGTCGGCTGTTCCCAAAACCCTCAAGCAGCTCCGCAAACCAATCGATTTGGATAAAACGAGGGAAGTAGTGGGCCTCTGCCGCAAACTCGGTATCCTCTGCAGAATCTGCTACATCACCGGTTTACCCTATGACACCAAAGAGGACATGCTGGCCACGTTCCGTTATTCTGACGAAGTTCGGGGAGACTGGAATCAATACAGCATTCTGGTGCCCTATCCGGGAACTGACATCTACGATTACTGTAAGGAGCATGATTACTTCATTGACCCGCATTTGGATCTCTCACACTTTACCATACGGCGGGGATTTCTTAAGACGGAGCACTGGGATAATGACTGGGTGAAAAATACCACCTACGATTACAATATCAGGACCAATTTTCTGCACAATTACAATATCACGGAACCGGACGGAAATCTGGAAATGGCGGTCGAACTCTTTCAACACGTAGTCAAATTCAACCCCAAACACATCATTGCGCTGATCTGCCTAGCCTATACGTATCACCGAAAAGGCCTGCAACCTCAATCCCAGGAGCTTCTGCAAAAAGCCGCACAACTACTGCATGATCCGCAAGTCAGGGATGTTTACGGAAAGTACCTGAACCTTGACGAAACCGTCGTGCACTTTTTTAATTCGTGGCTTAGCAAACAAAAGGATGTTCATCACTGATGTTATCACACACAACTCATTCCACGGTTCTGGTCGTAGTCGCCCACCCGGATGACGAAGTGCTCGGATGCGGTGGGACGCTCGCACGGTTGGCTGGCGAAGGACATGCCGTTCATGTCAGCATCTTGGGTGAGGGGATGACTTCACGGCTCAATCCTGACGACCCCTCGGTAAAAAAACTGGTCGCCACCCTGCATGATCAAAGTCAGCAGGTGGCTTCCCTGTTAAAATTCCACAGCTGCCTCAACCATGGTCTTCCTGATAACAAATTTGACACGGTACCTTTGTTGGATGTGATCAAACTCATCGAACAGCGCATTGAATCTATTCGACCACAAGTCATTTTCACTCATCATGGAAGTGATTTGAATATTGACCATCAGATCGTCCACCGCGCCACTCTGACAGCCTGCCGTCCGACTACCTCATGCAGCGTGGAACAGATGTACGCCATGGAATGCCCGTCATCGACCGAATGGTCGTTTCAGCAACTCGGCGGAGACTTCCACCCCAATACTTTCGTGAACATTGAATCGACGCTCGAAATCAAATTACAGGCTTGCCAACGATATGAAAGTGAAATTCGCCCGTTCCCGCATCCGCGCTCAATCGAAGCCCTGCGCGCCGCCGCCGTGCGATGGGGAAGTCTGTCCGGTTTCCTCGCCGCCGAAGCCTTCAAACTAATTTTTCATCGATGGTAGAAACCGATCCGGCCAATATTCCAAGCGTGCCCCTTCATCCATGAGTATCCCTCTGCATAACAAATCCGTGACCGGATCGCGTCCCGGTAACAAGTCCTCCCAGCTCTGAAGCAAAACCTCTGTCACGTTGACATCGTGAACCCGAAACTGAGTGTACGGAAGCGTACTCCGGAAGAAGAAAGAATAGGCATATCGCTCGGCAATATCCCGAATAGGCGGAGGAGGCACCCTGGTCTGACAGATTTCCTGCAACAAATCAAAATAATGTTGCTCTGAACAAGTATCGATCGTTATTCCCCGACGAGAATGAGTTCCTCCCCCTACCAAGATTACTGGTTTCCCCCAATAAGCCGCCTCGACGGCCACCGTGGAAGTGTACACCATACAAATGTCCAGCGCCTGGATCACTTCGTGGGCGGTAAGCGGACTGTCCGAAGGAATAATGCGTACATTCCTCGGCAATGACGAACGCTGCTCATCCAAGAACGATATCAGGGGATCCATGACTCTTCCCCCCATCTCCGATGGATGAACCTTGATCACCAGTAGATGTTCCGAATAGCGACGAAAGAAATCGATCGTGCGGGAAGCCCACACGCGCGGCGATTGGAATATGTGCTGCGTCGCAATCAACCCAAATTCATGACTCTGATTCGGAAACAAGCCGAAACGTACGCCTGAGGCTTGCTCCGGGATGTTCAGCCGTCGATAAAACTCCTCTCGATCAAATGTCTTGGTCCAGGAACAGAGACTGCTACCAGCGTAAGGTCGCGTAATCCGTTGCATAAAGTACTGTTCCAGATCACGTCGTTGTCTATCTTGCAGCGGTTGCTCTTTCCACGTGGACCACTCCGGCATCCGCAGATAAGGTTGACCCGGTTTGTGATGTTCGAGGACGACGCTCTGACCCCGTGCACCGCTCTCGAGAATATCGACCGGGATACCCCGCCGCAACGCGACATGCCGTAGAATTCCCCAATCAGTTTTTCGCCCGTCTTCCACGACCACCTTGTCGATGCGAAGCTGCTCCAGGGCTCGCTCGCCAATCAGGATTAAGAGCATGGCTGAAGCCAAAAACTTCTGCCCCACCGAGACCATCTCCGGATTGTCCAGATCAAAATATCCTACTTTGAAGTGACTCTCTACCGAAACGTCGATGTGTTCCCCCAACGGCAAACCGTGCCATTCATAATGAAGCAGATCGGGACCCGACACTTTGACGGCTTGCGAGAGGCAGGTTTCCACTTCCTCGGACGTTACGAATTCGCTGTACCAGCGATGAGGTAATCCAATGGCGCGAACAAAAGATCCGATGTTCTTATAGCACCAGCGAGTACAGGCACACTCATAATGATCGACCTTGCGAACCGTGCACGCCGGTAGGAACTGATCACACAACAGCCCCGTCACTTCCGCCCCCCGCATCCGCAAAGATTGAGCCAGGAATCCGAGAAGGGCGAACTGAATCTCCCCCCCCAGCATGGCCGGTATCAATATCCGGCGATACTTAAAATTCTCCCCGGAAACTGCTGGGGGCAATTGATCACCCAACTGCAGCAACCTGGCAGTGAATTGGGGCCCCTTCAGGATTGATGGCGAAGCTGCAGAATGATCACCGGTTATCCGATCCTTGTAAATCATGTGATATTTATCGACCATTCGTGGCGAGAAATTGAGAGATTGCGGCTGCGAATTGATTCTCATGTCCCCATTTGCATTTTATGTTATCACAGGGTTTCCGGGCAGAGCGATTCGATGCACCGGAAGTCATCCATATCCAATAAAACAGTCAACATTCCTGTCGCCATCGTTGTCCTACATCTCATGCAAGGCAATTCGGTAACCCACGAGAACCCGTTCCCAGCAGTTCTCCACTAAAGCGAGAAAAGAGTCAGCGGTCTGTTGAACCTGTTTCGTGAAGTCAGAAACTGATTTGTGTTCTTCCCCGGTTGCCTCGGACATCGATTTGGGGAGTTTGGAAGCAATCTGTTGGGTCATCCATCTGGCCAATTCCGGCCCACACTTTCGACGGAGAAGCTGATCATACATGATGTCGGCAAGTATACGGCCCATCTGAGCGATAAGAGAACGACTTTCGATATGCTTATCAAACAAATACCGCAGGTCACAGACCGTCATCCACCAGGGAAGCAAGCAAGTCATCACCATCAGTTCGTTATGGTTCTGTTGCAGGTCCTGATGGATTCGATAACGAAATATCCCCCATTGCACAGAATCGAGGCGCCGTTGAATCCAGTCGTCCAGCGAATCAAAATGCCCCTGCTGCAGACCGACCGGATAAAACCATTTCCAAAAATTGGTCAACGCACTCGGCAGGGTATCTCGTTTCAAATGAAACGCTCGACAATGGGCCAGGTAGCGAAAGGGGATCCCTGCTCCCCGCAACCGTTCCGTCAAATCCACGTCTTCATAGGTTTCCCGGTACTGTTCTTTCCAACCGCTCAACCGCCTCGCCGCTTCCATTCGAATCGCCGTCGTACATCCGAATAGTATTCGCGGGTTATCCCCCGACTCGTCACCATAATGCTGGGCCATATGGACCGCACGCCACCGATCCGCCAGATGATCCTGATAGACCTCCGTCAAATGACCACACACAGCACCCAGTTGGGGTTGAACGTCAAAGGCTTCAACCAACGATTGAAGATAGTGTTCCTCCGGCCGCACATCGGCATCCAATCCCACCAGAATATCTCCATCAGCCACCTCCAATGCTCTGTTTCTCGCCGCGCCTAATCCACGATTCCCGGGTTGTTGGACCAACCGAACTCTTTGCCTGCTAAAACTCGAAGCGACCTCAGCGGTCCCGTCAGTAGAACCGTCGTCGATAACCAGAATCTCGTCCGCATTTCGGGTTTGACGCAGAATCGCATCCAGAACCTCGGAAAGCGTGCGTGCCGCATTATAACAGGGAACATATATAGAAATTCGCATGGTGGACCTGAAAAAAATGGGTTGTTGCCAATTCCATCGGGATCGGCGTACAGGGGAATCATGCAAGTCGACGAGCTACCAGGCTAAGAGCCTATCCTAATTATACCTCTCCCCCGGGGAGAGAGTAGGGTGAGGAAAAAATAGGGGATTTTGACCCTCCCCCAGCCCCTCCCTGACAAGATTTCTCGTCAAGGAGGTGAGGGTGATGCATAACTATCCATGGCTGATATTGTTACACCTTGATGTGTGTTTTGGGAACATGGAGGTGAACAATGGACAGCCATGGATGGCGAAGAGTGTATCATTTGATACGAG
>CAIVHJ010000354.1 GCA_903905665.1 uncultured Phycisphaerales bacterium | reverse complement strand
TTGTTGTTGTGGTGGTCGTCGGGGAAATCGTGGGATGGAGCATTCGATATCGCTCAATCCGTCCGACGATTGAGTTTTTCACGTATTCGGTTCGGACGCTCGAAGCCGCACAAAAAACCCGCGATGCGGCGCTGGATCGATTGAAAGATACGCGGGAGCGAACCAAAGATGAGCTGACCGGCGAGGGGGCGGGGGATCGGATTCCGCGGATTCCGAGATTGGAAGAAGATACGCGGATTGATTCATCGCGTCGTTTTGACGTGGGAGACGCCAAGGCGAAACAACCGATCGGAGATTTGACGGAATCGCTGGGTGGTGCGACGGGAGAAGCCGAAAAACCGGGTGTGTCTCCGGGAGGTCAGCCCGCCGGTCAACCGCCATCCGAACAAGGCGACATGACGTCGCGATTGCTCAAGGCGCGTCAGCGTGTGCGTGAGGAGATGAAAGAGCGAACGAAGGACGAGGGTGAGAGTCCAAAGGACCAATGAAAACGGAGATGAAACATGGCCGGGGAAATCAATCCGCAGGTGGAACAATTGACGAAGGAATTTCGCGCGAAATTCGATCGGGTACGAACCGAAGTTCAAAAGGCGATTGTCGGTCACGCTGAAATTGTCGAGGGCGTGCTGACGTGCCTGTTTGTGGGGGGGCATGCGCTGCTGGAAGGCGTCCCCGGACTGGGCAAAACGTACCTGATCGCCACGCTCGGCAAGGCGCTCAGTCTGCAATTCAAGCGGATTCAGTTCACGCCCGATTTGATGCCGGCGGATATCATCGGGACGAACATGATCGTCGAGGACCCGCAGTCGGGTGCGAAGCGGTTCCAGTTTCAAAAGGGTCCGCTGTTTGCACAGTTGATTTTGGCGGACGAGATCAATCGCGCGACGCCCAAGACGCAGTCGGCGCTCCTGGAGGCCATGCAGGAACACGCCGTGACATCGGGAAATTCGCGGTACATTCTTGAGGAGCCGTTTTTTGTGATGGCTACGCAAAATCCGATTGAGCAGGAGGGAACCTATCCGCTTCCGGAAGCCCAACTCGACCGGTTCTTTTTCAAACTGCTCGTTCAGTATTCTTCCAAGGATGAACTCAACGAGATCATTAATCGTACGACGACGGGGTATAAACCCGACATCACGGGCGTGATGACCGGCTCGGAGATCGTCGCGTGCCAGAATTTGATTCGGCAGATCATCGTCGCGCCGCACGTTCAGGATTATATTTTGCGGGCGGTGATGGCGACGCATCCGAACGGGGAATATGCCGTGTCGGCGACGAACAAATACGTGCGCTGGGGATCGAGTCCTCGCGGGGCACAGTCGGTGGTGCTGGCGGCGAAGGTTCAGGCGCTACTCGACGGACGGTACAGCGTCAGTTTCGGCGATGTTGAAAGAGTATTTTTGTCATCATTGCGGCATCGAACGCTGTTGAATTTTGAGGGTCAGGCGGAAGGGGTGGACGTGGACGACGTACTGCGCGAAATTTTGAAATCCACGCCGACAATGAGCACGGCAGCGGCGTAGCGATTGGTTCGCGGATTCGCAAATTTTCTTTGGGTCGTTGATTCGTTCAATCCCATTGTGATACCGATATGTTCATGAAAGTGCGTTTACAAATTCAGTGGGTTGTACTTTGCCAAGTGTGGTTGCCGCCGGTGATGCTTGTGGCGTCGGTGGGGTGCGGGATCGACTTTGCCTATTTGATTCCGGCGGCGTCGGGGCAGTTGAATTACATGAACGGGAGCATTCCGATCGAGGAGGCGCTGGATCAGCCGTCGCTCACCGAGGAACAAAAAACCAAAATCGCGTTGATCATCGACGTGCGGCGATTCGCGGGTGAGGAACTTGGATTATCTACGGATACCACCTACAAGATGTTTTATGACACCGAGGGCCAACCGGTGGGATTCAATCTGTCCGCCGCAAAGCAATACGCGCTGGAACCGTATTTGTGGTGGTTTCCGGTTGTGGGGGATGTTCCGTATTTGCTTTTCTTTGATCGCTCAGCGGCGGATGAGCGAGCGAAGCAACTCGAAAGGGAGGGGTACGATACATTTATTTACGATCTCGACGCCTATAATCAGTCGATCCTTGGTTTCAATCCCTTGTTCTCGCCGATGCTGCAACGCGACGATATCAATCTGGTCGAAACCGTCATCCACGAGTTACTTCATGCGACGATCTACAGCGGGGACACGAGCTACAATGAAAGTTTGGCAACGTTTATCGGCCGAACCGGAAGCCGGCTGTACTATGCGAGTCGGTATGATGACGATCCGTCGGTGCTGACGGGAGTTTCGGATTATTACGAAGACGAGGATCGGTTCAATGCGTTCGCGTCGGACCTTTATGATCGGCTGGATGTGCTGTATTCATTCGACATGGGACTTCTCGCAATCGACGGCAAGTCCGTGGTATTCCGCGATGCCAGGCAGCGATTCAAAACAGATATTCAGCCGTTGATGCACCAACCGGAACGGTACGACTGGGTCGAGCGGATGCCGGATAACAATGCTTTCATTATGGGTTGGCAGCGCTACAACGCCAAGCCGCTGCTTTTTCAGGAAGTCTATGAAGCCGAGGGGTCGCAGTGGGAAACTGCGTTGGCAGTTTTTGCGGAAGCCTCCACTCAGGCAGACCCCTTTGGATATCTGACGACATGGTTGGCCTGTCGCGGTAATACCGATCAGTCATCGGCATGCGACCAGTTGATCTCCAGTCTGAGTCCGTGATGATGATCAAGCCAGTGGTCGATGTGATTTCCGACGTTCTCAACATGATTTCCGACGTCGTGAACGAGTTGATGGAGGTCGTCTTCCACGTCGCAACCGCTCAGGGAAATCAGCGTTCCCGATAACATGGCGACCGGTACGATGAGCCACAAACGTCTTGTGATGTCCCTGATTCTTTTCAACATGTTTTGACCTCCCTTTGCCGATGTCCCCGCGCCGGGAACCGACTCAATCGTTAATGCCGAGATGATGATTGTTCACTTGTGTTAAACATTAGCACAAAAACGGTTTCTTGCAAGTGAATTTTGATTTTGAGCCATAATGCGATGAGCCACAATGGATTTCGACTTTTTTGTTATGTGCTATACTGCGAGGGCTTCCCGTTTATTTCATCGAAAATGGAATCCGAAACGTAACACTTGTCTTGCCATGTACGTGCGAAACTGGGTACGCTGGGGAGATGTGTGTTTCGGCGAAAATGATCGGGTTGTTGGTTTTTGCGTTGGGGGTGGTCTTGGCGCTGGTGTTGATTTTGTGGCGGAGCCAAAAAGTCGTTTGCCCTCGGTGCCAGCACCCGAATCTTTCACACGCCCAATACTGTGCCCATTGTGGCCAACCGTTGAATCATGCCTGACGATATGAAATGTCTGGACCCGGTTTCAATTAGGGCGATTCGTGTAATTCGGCGTCATCTGTTGAAGTGGTACGGAGTGCATCATCGCGACCTGCCGTGGCGACGAGTGCCGCATAATGCATATCGGCAGGTCGTGGCGGAGTTGATGCTACAACAAACGCAAGTGGTGACGGTGGTTCCGTACTACGAGCGGTTTGTGAAGCGATTTCCGACGGTGAGCGATTTGGCGGCAGCCCGATTAGACGAGGTGTTGCGATTTTGGGCGGGGCTGGGGTATTACGCTCGTGCGAAGAACCTTCATCGAATCGCTCGCATCGTCGTGACGAAACACAAGGGGCGTTTTCCCGATACCGTCGAAGGACTGCAACAATTGCCCGGAATCGGGCGGTATACTGCCGGAGCGATTGCCTCGATCGCATTCGACAGGCGTTCGCCGATCCTGGACGGAAACGTAAAACGCGTCCTTGCTCGGTTGTTTGCAATTCGGCGCGACGTGAATGAACCAGCCACGGTGAGACGATTGTGGGGACTGGCGGAAGCAATTTTGCCGAACCGGAATTGCGGGGACTTCAATCAGGCGTTAATGGAACTTGGCGCGACGGTTTGTCTTTCGAAGTCTCCTCAATGTGGTCGTTGTCCTGTTCGAAATCAATGCCGGGCGCTTCGGGATGGTCTGGTGGATCGTTTACCGATCTCTCGCAAACGGACGACAGTTCAGACGATTTTGATGGCTGTGTTGTTGATTGAACACCGGGGAAAATACCTGCTCTGCCGGCGTCCCGCTGGTGGTTTGTGGCCGAATTTGTGGGAACTTCCGACGATCGTTTGTTCCAAACCATCCGACGTGCGGAAGACGTTGAAGAAATTGGTTAGCGAGTTGGGTGTGACTCCGGGGAGTGTGGCGTTTTCCCCGAAGCCGCTGTTTCAAATGACCCACCGATTGACGCACCGCCGGATTGTGCTGAGCGTTTATCGTCCGGAAACAGAACTGCAACCGAAGCAGGTTCATCCCCGGTTTCGATCGACGTGGGTTGCTCGCCGATCGCTGTCGCGATGGGCATTACCGAGGATCCATCAGAAAATTCTGGAGCGAGTTCTCTCGTTGTCTCTTTCATCGAAGCGTGGTCGGATGGAGCGAGG
>CAIVHJ010000353.1 GCA_903905665.1 uncultured Phycisphaerales bacterium | reverse complement strand
GGCCTCACACACTTCCAGATAATTCATGCCCACGCCGCACGAATCCGGATTCGAGCTGTTGGTATGGGCAAACTTTCGCCACGCGGCGTTCACGGCCACGATGGTGCCCTGCTCGTCAAGAATGGCGATGTGCGCCGGAACGGAATCGAGCGTTGATTGGAAAAATCGTTTTGAATCCCGAAGTTCCTGTTGAATCTGCGATCGCTCGATCGTCTCATCTCGCAACTGACCACTGGCCGGAACCGAATCGGAAGAGTCAATCTGATGATCGGGATCGATTTTTCGCAGGGTCTTCTCGATCTCCGACAGGCATAGTCCGCGCATCATCACAAGAGGTTCCCCGGCGATACGTTGCAGGTCGTACCAGATGGAACGAGCACCGACTTCATGCCTTAAACAGCACGAAGCGTCATCGTTGTTCAGGAGTTCTTCAATATGCCTCCGAAGCCCCTGAGGGATCAGCGCATTCAAGTCGTCGGAAGCATGGACAGTGTCGTGCAGGAATTTTTCTGCGGCTTGATTGTGGAAAATAATTTGCCCTGTACGATCCACGATCAACACAATATCGGGAACCGACTGAAGCCAACCATCCGGAGTAGAAGGGAACTGGTCCGGGTCGATGGGTACTGAAGTGCGGCGGCGGATGCCGAAGTAATTGCGAAGATGCTGAAATATGGTTTCAGACATGGGCACTACGCCGTGATGTAAAGAAGTTCAAGAAATGACGCTCGATCTGGTCTCTATTGTATCAATCCTGTGCCGCCAAATAAACCAATTTCTACTATCCCTTGTCCAATATGGGGTTATGGGAATTCCCGTTTTGTGAAAATATCGCGAAGTCGCACTCACAACCACAATATTTTGTGATGCAGGCCAGGGATTCTGTCGGATGCTTCGATGGAAAAATAGGGAAAGTAGTCAGTCGCCGATGATTTTAATCAACACGCGTTTGGGGCGACGTCCGTCAAACTCGCCGTAAAAAATCTGCTCCCACGGTCCGAAGTCCAATCGCCCCTCGGTAATCGCCACGACCACCTCGCGGCCCATGATCTGGCGTTTGTGATGGGCGTCGGCGTTGTCTTCACCGGTGCGATTGTGATGATATCGCTGGGGACTGGGATCAAAAGGAGCGAGTTGCTCCAGCCATTTTTTGTAATCATCATGCAAGCCGGATTCGTCGTCGTTGATGAACACGCTCGCAGTGATGTGCATCGTGTTGACCAGACACAATCCCTCCTTGACTCCGCTATTGTGAACCGTCTCCTCAACCTCGGACGTGATGTTGACGAAATCCATCCGCGCCGGAACATTGAGCGTCAGATATCGGGTATGACTTTTCATTGGCGTAACTCTTTTCCGAGTTTTTGCTGAATGGCGGCGGTTTTTGAATCAAGCCGT
This sequence comes from uncultured Phycisphaerales bacterium, assembly GCA_903905665.1. Taxonomy (GTDB): domain Bacteria; phylum Planctomycetota; class Phycisphaerae; order UBA1845; family CAIVHJ01; genus CAIVHJ01. Next base: position 5,312 of record CAIVHJ010000353.1, on the reverse strand, counting down.
CCCTCTTTCCCACGACGCCAGTCGATCTTGATCGAACAACTGATCCGGTTGCAGTCCTGACTCATTTGCTCGAAACACTGGTTGACGACCGAGAAGACTTCGTCCCATCCCCCCTCCAGAACGGTGCCCATCGGATTCAGGCGGTAGGGAACACCGCTTCGATCGATGATGTCCAGACTTCGTGAGACGTACTCGCTCAGGGATTCTCCTTTGTCCATCGGCGACATCGAAAATTCCAATAGTACCGACATGATGAGTCCCTCCGAGGTATGCAGATTTCGAAATGTGGATTCCTATCCCACAATTTGCTATTATCCGTTCGGGTCAGAGAACCCACAACCCTTAGCGATCGAGGAGAATTTCATGAACCACCACCGAGTTTTGATTGCTGCGTGGCTGATGTGTTTGTGGATCGGTTGTCAGAGTGATGCCACCATCACTCCCGTTCAAAAGGAGCAAGCCTGCTTGAAATATCCCCCTGCCCGAACCGTCAATCAAATGGATGACTATCACGGTACGAATGTCAAAGACCCGTATCGCTGGCTTGAGGACATCGACTCGGCCGACGCACGGACTTGGATCGAAGCCGAAAATCAGGTCACGTTTGATTATCTGAAACAGATTCCGACACGCGAGACGATCCGCCGGCGATTGACGCAGTTGTGGAACTATGAACGATACGGGATTCCGTGGAAACGGGGAGGCCGATATTTCTTTTTCAAAAACGACGGTCTCCAGAACCAGTCGGTTCTGTACACTCTCAAAACCCTGAAAGACGAACCGATCGTCCTGATCGACCCCAACCAACTGTCGCAGGACGGCACGGTGGCGCTTTCCAGTCTTTCCGTCAGCGAAGACGGAAATCTGCTCGCGTATTCCGTTTCTCAATCCGGTTCGGACTGGCAGGAGTGGAAAGTACGTGACATCAACACCGGAAAAGATTTATCTGACCTCATTCAATGGACCAAATTCACCAGTGCCGCGTGGACCCACGACCACAAGGGGTTCTTCTACACCCGTTATCCTCAACCCGAACAAAACGATCTCAAGGCGCAAAACTACTATCCGAAGTTGTATTATCACCGATTGGGAACCGACCAGGCGAATGACGTGTTGGTTTACGAGCGACCGGATGATAAAGAGCTGGGGATCGGCGCCGGGATCACGGACGACGGGCAATATCTTGTGATTTCCATTTCCAAAGGAACCGAAGAGAAAAATCGCGTCGCATATAAGAATCTGGCGGCTCCGGATTCGACGATTGTGGAACTGATTTCGGTGCCGGATGCTCAATATGGGTTCGTTGGCAACGACGGTCCGGTATTCTGGTTCCAGACCGATCTGGACGCTTCGCGGGGACGCATCATCGCCATCGACACGCGCCAACCCGACCGAAGCAACTGGAAAGAAGTCGTTTCGCAGTCTTCCGACAATCTCACCGGTGTTTCACTGGTGAACAACATGTTTGTGGCTTCGTATCTGCATGACGCCCAAAGTCGGGTCAGAATTCACAATCTCGATGGGTCGTTTGTTCGGGACGTAGCGCTTCCGGGAGTCGGTTCCGCCGGTGGGTTCGGTGGGAGACGCGAAGATACCGAGACGTTTTATGCGTTCACCAGTTTCAACGATCCCTCGACGGTCTTTCATTACGATCTGGCGACGGGGCAAAGCGAAATCTTCCGCCGACCCCAAGTGGATTTCAACCCCAATGACTACGAAGCCAAACAGATTTTCTACGCCAGCAAGGACGGCACCAAAATCCCGATGTTCATCGCACATAAAAAGGGACTCGAACTGAACGGCCGCAATCCGACGTTGCTTTACGGTTACGGCGGATTCAACGCCTCGCTCACACCGTCGTTTTCGGTCAAAAATCTGATTTGGATGGAAATGGGTGGTGTGTATGCGATGCCCAACATTCGCGGCGGGGGTGAATACGGAACCGAGTGGCACGAAGCCGGCATGAAAACAAAACGTCAAAACGTTTATGACGACTTCATCGCGGCCGCGCAGTGGCTCATCGACAATCACTACACTTCCCCGAACAAACTCGCCATTCACGGAGGTAGCAACGGAGGTCTGCTGGTGGGCGCGTGCATGACGCAGCGACCCGATTTGTTTGCAGCGGCTTTGCCCGCCGTCGGGGTGCTCGACATGCTGCGATTCAACCAGTTCACGATCGGACACGCATGGATGTCGGACTACGGTTCGCCCGACGATCCGGCGGAATTCAAAGCCCTGTATGCGTACTCGCCCTATCATCATCTCAAACCCGGAACCCGTTATCCCGCGACGCTGATCACGACAGCCGACCACGATGATCGTGTTTTTCCGGCCCACAGTTTCAAATTCGCGGCGGCCTTGCAGGCGGCGCAGACCGGGCCCAATCCGGTTTTAATCCGAATCGAAACCAAAGCGGGACACGGCGCCGGAAAACCCACGACCAAGATCATCGAAGAAGCAACCGACCAGTTGGCGTTTCTCACTCGAGTACTTGATATGAAATGACCGAATGTCGTGAATCATGCAGGAGCAGGATTGACCGTACCCCAACACGCACAGGAAGTTGAGTTGATACCGAATTGACCAAGAGTCCAGCCGGTAGTTGACCGATAACATACCCTCATGTAGTCTGAAGTGGGTTTGATGGTTCCAACCATCTAAATCCTATCGTTAATTGTCATCGAATCAACGATCACAAATCCCCATTTTTTGGAGGCCTGCCATGGCGGTACGTGTTGCAGTCAACGGTTTTGGACGAATCGGGCGTTTGGCGGTTCGCGCGATGCTCCAGCATCATGAGAAATTCGACATCATGGCCATCAATGATCTTGCACCGGCGGCTTCGCTGGCGACGCTGTTCAAATACGACAGCGCGCAGGGACGCTACAAAGGCACCGTCTCCGTCAAGGAAGACAACATCCTGGTCATCGACGGACACGAAATTAAGGTCCTCAGCGAAAAATCCCCCGGTAAACTCCCGTGGAAGGACCTGAACGTCGATGTCGTGTTGGAGTCCACAGGTATATTCACGTCGCGTGAGAGCGAAAAAGGCGGGTACGGCGACCATCTCAAAGCCGGTGCTCGCAAGGTGATCCTCAGCGCCCCGGCCAAAGATGAACCGGACCTGACGTGCGTGATGGGCGTCAACGACCAGATGCTCAAACCGGAACACAAATGTGTGTCCAATGCCAGTTGCACGACGAATTGTTTGGCGCCGGTGGCACTGGTACTGAACGAGAAATTCGGGATCGAGGAAGGTCTGATGACGACGATCCACGCCTACACCAACGATCAGGTGGTGGCGGACGCGATTCATAAGGATTTGCGTCGCGCGCGTGCAGCGGCGGTCAACATCATTCCGACGACGACCGGCGCCGCCAAAGCCGTCGGCAAAGTGATTCCCGCCCTGAATGGAAAACTCAACGGATTCGCCATTCGGGTTCCGGTCATCACCGGTTCGCTGGTGGACCTGACGTTCCGCTCCGCCAGAAAAATGACTGCTCAGGACATCAACAATGCCGTCAAAGAAGCCGCCAACGGCAAACTCAAGGGAATCCTGGAATATTGCGATGAGCCGATCGTCAGTTCGGATGTCATCGCCAATCCCGCCAGTTCGATTTTCGACTCGCTGAGCACCATGGTGATGCCGTCAAGCGGCGGAAATTTCGCCAAGGTGATCAGCTGGTACGACAACGAATGGGGTTATTCCGTGCGGACGGCGGACCTGATTGCCAAAGTCGCCAAGATGTGACGTGACCGGTTGCGTATTTTCGATTGCTCGATCATCATAATATAGAGCGCCGCACAGGCGCGGTGCTCTCTGTCTCTGAAGTGCCCATGACCGCTGAACAAATATTTTCTCCGCGAGGTGAACCATGAAAAAGACGGTGGCGCAGGTGGACGTGGAAGCGAAATTCGTGTTGATGCGCGCGGATTTCAATGTCCCGCTGAACAAGCAATTGCAGATTACGGACGACAGTCGAATCGTCATGGCGATGCCGACGATCAAGAACATTCTGGATCGTGACGGACGATTGATTTTGTGCAGCCACCTCGGCCGGCCCGACGGCAAGCCGACGCCGGAATACTCGCTGAAACCGGTGGCGGATCACCTCAGCAAATTGCTGGGACAGACGGTTCCGCTGGTGACGGACTATCTTTCGGATACCAAACCCGCCGCCGTCACTTCGCTCAAAAAAGGCCACGCCGTCCTGCTGGAAAACCTGCGGTATTACCCGGCGGAGGAGATTAAAGGCAAAGATTGCAAGAAAGACGAAGCCAAAAAAATCCTCAAGAATCAGTTCGCCAGAAAACTTGCGGATTTGGCGGACGTGTACGTCAACGACGCCTTCGGAACGTGCCACCGCGACAACGCCTCCATGGTGACGGTCCCCCTGCTCATGTCCGGGAAACCCCGCGTGATCGGTTTTTTGGTGGAAAAGGAATTGAGATTTCTCGGGGACGCCCTGAACAATCCCAAGCGCCCGTTTGTGTGCATTCTAGGGGGCGCGAAAGTGTCGGATAAGATCGGCGTGATTGAGGCATTGATTCCCAAGTGCGACACCATTTTGATCGGTGGAGCGATGATGTACACGTTCATGCTGGCCAAGGGTGAATCCATCGGCGCCAGCCTGTCCGAACCGGACAAAATCGAAGAGGCCAAACGCATTATACAAAAGGCCGGCAATAAGTTGCGCCTTCCGATGGACTCGGTGTGCGCCAAGGAAATCAAGGAAGGTGTGACGACGCAGGCGTGCTCAGGCGCCATCCCGGCAGGTTTGAAAGGGCTGGATATCGGGTCTAGAACGGTGGGTGCCTATGGGGATGTCATCACCACGGCGAAAACGATTGTGTGGAATGGACCGATGGGAGTTTTTGAGACTCCCCCGTTCGACAAAGGCACAAAAGCCGTCGCGGAATTCGTTGCCAAGGCGACCGATGCCGGTGCGATCAGCGTGGTCGGCGGAGGTGACAGTGCGGCGGCGATCAAACTGAGTGGTCTGGAAAATCGAATCACGCACATCTCGACCGGTGGCGGAGCGTCGCTGGAATATCTGGAGGGAAGGCCGTTCGAGGCCGTGGACATCCTCGACAACGTATGATGTCGCGGAATCGCGTTTGGGGATCAAATAGCACCCGGCATGCCGGGTGCTATATCATTAGGTTACAGAGCCTTCTGAATAACCTTGACAGACATGGTAGAGTGTGGGTGGTGTGGGATCAAGGCAATCTTTTGAGCAAGGAGGCGAGCGATGGAACGACGACTGGCAGAACGAAGTTTTGTCGATGAGATGACCTGTGACCTCGGG
>CAIVHJ010000352.1 GCA_903905665.1 uncultured Phycisphaerales bacterium | reverse complement strand
TTGTTGTTGTTGTTGCCGTTTTCGTTGGTCACGGGACACAGCGTCCCTCCCTGACGAATGTCGGTGATAATGTGCTTGAGCACGTCGCGCACGATTCCGGTAAAGTATTGCGCGGCTTGCAGCGACGGAGCCGTCAATTCCGGACGGCAGGTTCCCGCCGCAATACAGGCTTGCTGTTCGTCTTGCAGAGCGGGAACCAAAACCCACTCCGTCGTGCATACCATCTCCGCCAAGATAACCAACTCGTCCTGATTCTTGAGGCAATCCACAAAGCTATCCTCGGCGCTTCCACCCCCCAGCCCCTGCACGACGTCATCCGCCAAATTTCTCAACAGGTCATTGCTACACTGAGCGATGTCCGTCAGTTGAACCGTTTGAACCTGACGATCTGCCGTTGCGGATTGACGGTTGACGTGATCTCCCTCATAGATCGTCTCGTCACCGCGATTCAAAGTAAAATCAAACGTCTCGTCATTGTTGTAACGAATGTCCAACCCCAAATCTTCGACCGATGCTCGCTCCACCTGCAACGCGTCATCCACTTCTGCCACAAATGTCCCTTCCCCGATGCCCCCGTCGAACGCGGTGATCGTCACCATGTTGTTTTGTGTCGTTCCGTAGAAATTACCCGACACTCCCCCTGTCTGCGAGATGGCCACCACTTTGAGTCCATTCCCCGGACCCTGCTCGGGATTAGTCGTCGTGTCGGGATACGTCACCGTCGCATCCACCTCCGGCCTTGCAGTATTCCCGTTGGCGTTTCCTCCGCCACCGCAACCCTGAATCAACAATGCTCCCGCCACCACTCCCATGAACAAACCGGCAATCACCGTCATCGAAACCCTCATCCTCAACATGTTCGATCTCCTGAAATAAAAACAGAAGTGGGAACCACGCTTCAATCCCATACAAACTGGAAAATTATCATAGGATCCTCATTGTGGCTTCGCAACAACCGCTTACAAACGTCATGAAAATTGATTCGACTCCGCCGGCCTGCTACGATAAGTCACTTATGCTTCGAATCGGAACCATTGAAATCGAATCCCCGTTTGTTCAGGCGGCACTGAGCGGCTATAGCGATTTGCCCATGCGCACCATAGCCATGCGACTGGGGTGCCGTTTTGCATTCAACGAAGTAGTGCTCGATAAATGCGTGTTGTACCCCGGACGAAAAAACAAACGCGACCTCGCCATGTCGGACGAATTGCATCCGATCGGAGGTCAACTCATGGGCCACGACCCCGATGTGCTCGCCGAAGCGGCCCTCCTGATGGTCAACACCGGATACGATCTGATCGACATCAACTTTGGATGTCCGGTTCGCAAGGTGCTCGGCCGTCATCGCGGCGGATGGATGCTGGGGCAGCCGAACCGAGCGATTGACATCATTCGCAAAGTCCATGCTGCCGTCGGTCACCGCGTACCCGTAACGGTCAAATTGCGACGAGGATTGGACGACACATGCGAAAGCGAGCAAAATTTTTTCACGATTTTTGACAGCGCGATGCAAATCGGTGTCGCCGCCGTCACGGTTCACCCGCGAACCGTCAAACAGCGATTTACCGGCACCAGCGACTGGTTATTCCTGAAAAAACTTAGGGAATACGCACCGGATGCCGTCATTCTAGGCAGCGGGGATTTGTGGACTTCAGAAGACTGCGTTCGGATGCTCCGTGAAACGGGAGTTAACGGCGTGACGATCGCTCGCGGATGCATCGGCAACCCGTGGATTTTTCGTGAATGCGAGGCCCTGTGGAAGGGACTGCCCAAACCGCCGCCACCCACACTGGCGGAACAACGATCGGTCATCGCCGAGCATTATCGTCTGACGTGTGAATTCTACGGCGTCGAACGGGGAAGCCGCATCATGCGCAAACACGCCATCAAATACAGCCAACATCACCCCATACCCAAACAGGCCCGAATGGCGTTTGTCGGTGTGAAAACCCCTCAGGATTGGCAACACGCATTCGACATTTTTTATGGAGGCGATGTCTCAACGACGGAAGGAACAACGCAGAGCGTCCGGAGCGACGAGTACGGCTCCGCAAGTCCCGCATCGCAGCACAACCCCTGAACCCTGATGCCTCACCGGGGTTCGCGGTCCCAGTGTGTCATCCAGAAGCAACGGATCGTTCTGCAAACCGATCGGAAAACCCACCAGCGGACCAATCCCAAAACTCTGATCCTCCAGCAGAACGACATTTTCCCCCTCGCTGTCCATGAGCAAGTGCGGATCATCCACGTGCATCAATCCCAGAAGATGCCCCACCTCGTGACTGACGACGTTGCCGATTGCCTGAGCCGTCGGCTGCAAATCCGCATCCAGAATCTCGAACACCCCTGCCAGTATGATGCAGTTATCGGTTTGATTTTCATTATAAAAATCAATGTCGTCGGCGATCCCGAACACAGGTGAATCGGGTTCCACACCAAAATACACGGTGGTGTAATCTCCGCTCGGCGGCGGATCATCCGTCGTCAACACCGTAACATCGAAATCCGCGTAATCTTGCCGAACGGTTTCCAGAATCACCTGCTTCAAGTCATCCGTCTGTCCAGCCCACGACGAAACGATGCTTGCGGCATCGAATAGCGGCAGATCACCATAATGATTGTCGGCCACAATCACGTCCTTTGCCGCCGACCAGCGCAACACAATCGTCTGGCCGCGAACCTGGACCTGCCCCGCACCGGGCAGATACTGAAGCGAGGCCACATAGTCCCCATAACCCAACCAATCCATCGAATATGTAATCGCCAAGTAGAAGTGCGGGCTGTCGTAACGGATCAGACCACCCAGCAAAGTTTCGACGACGTCATCCACCCCGTAGTCCGATTCCGCCCAGAACACTCGGTACCCATCGGCATCAAACAATACCGCCAACGGATCGAGATTTCCCGATGCTCCACGCGTGATGACGGCGTCGAACCGATCCCCTTTCGACATCTTTCCCACGTCGTACAAATCCACTTGCCGATGTCCGCGAATCGTTCCGCTGAGTGTCAGGGCACCGTTGTCCCACTGGACGGGCGTGCTCTTGGAAAAATCGACCGGAAGTGTCAAGTTGGAATTGAGGTTGGACGATCCGCCGTTTTCACCGGCACATGACCATGCACCGACGAGAATCAGAAAGCTCAGTACCCCTCCCCGCCGTCGCACCTGATTCACCTATTCTCCTCCGTGGAGGCCGACGGTTTCTTCAAGCAGCAGCGGCGCGTTTTGCTCACCGATCGGAAAGTCCAGCATCGGAGCCACCCCGAATTCCCGGTTGTTGAACAGCGTCGTTCCTTCATGCGCGGAATCCATGGCGTCTCCAACCGCATTGGTGGGCATCAAACCAAGCAACTGCCCGACCTCCCGAACAACCACGTTGCCGATCGCGATTCCGGCTTGATCCACGTTGGCGCAAAACTCACCGAACGGTTCGACAAAGATGATCGCACGATCCTGATCGTTCCCGTTGAAAAAGTCGATGCCGTCCGACGCGCTCAAAATATTCTGCGTCGTATTCGTCCCGAAATACACCACGCTGTAACGATCCGTGGGCCAGATAGAATCGTCGGTCGTGGCGAACGTCACATCGTAGGGTCCAAACGCCTGCTGCACATGCGCCAATATGGCGGTCTTGAGGGCGTCCGTCTGTCCCGTGAAACTCGCATTCACCACAGTAGCATCAAACGCCGGCAACGCCGCATAAGTCAATCCCCCCACCTCCACGGCTCCTGCGGTTTGCTGCCAATACAACAATACGGTTTGGCCGATGGCGGCCGGAGACCCGGCATTGGGCTGAACCTGAACCGTCAGCCGATAGGCCCCTATTCGCTCCTGCGTCGCCGGAAAACCACTGCTCGCCACGGCCACATAGTAATGACTTCCTCCGTGATGAATGTAGCCGTTGAAAGAAGAGGCGAAGTTCGAATGTTCGGCATCGATGTCGTCGTTCCAGTACACGCGCTCCCCATCGACGTCGAAGATCGCTACCATCGGATCGAGTGTTCCGTCACCCGTCGCCACGCAGATGACGTCGACGAAGTCTCCGGCATTCAACGAGCCCAGATCATATACATCGACTTCATCCACCACGTCGATACTGCTGTTCACGATCAGGCGATGGGCTTCGTCCAATGCCATTGCCGTCGCATTTTCAAAACCCTCCGGTACCGGACCGCTCGTTCCGTTCTCATTCTCGTTTTGACTCACGTTGTCGTTTGTCTGGTTTCCATTTGTGTTCCCATTCGGTGGGGGCGCACAGGAAAATCCGACCAGTGTCAAACCCACCGCCAACCCAACCATGATCCAAGTGCGTTTCACGGATATTTCCTCCCAGGATTCAAGTCTATTTCATGCCCATGTTTCTAAGCCAGATCAGAGCATCTTGATTCGTCTGCGCACGATTAACGGTCACGACCACATCGTTAAGTCCATCTCCATCGAGGTCCACCACCTGAGCCGATGAGATGACTGCACTGGTGTCGCCATCGCTGTACAACTGGTACGGCGACCACAAACCGCAAACATCCTCATTCGTTGCAGAATACCATCGTACACCAGCTCCCGTCGTCACCACGACATCCGGTACGCCGTTCCCGTCCATGTCCCCGACATCCAGATCCAGCGGAACGCTCCCCGACAAATTGGAGATCTCATAAACTTCCCACGGCGCCGATATCCCCGTCACCGTTGAAATCTCACCGCGATGGAACCACCGGATGGTCGTATTACCCTCCGAGAACGCCACAATGTCTCCCAGATCATCCCCCGCCAGGCAACAATCCGCCAAGCCCACGTCTGCTTCCGGACAGAAATCCAGCAGACTCTCGTCAAACAATTTGGACCGGAATTTCTTCAGCCCCGCGTCGTCCTCTCCGATGGGCGGATCCTCATAACTGATAAAATCATCCCCGGTGTTCCGCAACCATGCCAATTTGTAGCTGCTGGAATCCGGACGAGCGCGAATCACATCCAGATGTTCATCCTGATCGAGCGCCCCATCGACGGCGTGCACGTTGGCGATCTCCACGTCCGTGGCGGTATTGACATCACATTCAATCGGATTCCGAATCCATCCGTCGGCCACCGAGATCACGCAATCATCGTTCTTGCCGTCTCCATCCGTGTCCACGGCAGTTGCCGCGACCAGCGAATTGGGGTTCAACAATTCAGCCACTCCGGGATTCGGCCAATA
>CAIVHJ010000351.1 GCA_903905665.1 uncultured Phycisphaerales bacterium | reverse complement strand
TTAAGGAATTGGTATCCACTATTGACGACCGACCCTCACCTTCCCCAGCCATCTCAAAGGGACATCCCTGCTACTTCGCCTCATACACGATCTTGCCGCCCACTATGGTCATAAAGGCCTTCACATCCTTGATGTTCTCTTTCGGCATCGTGAAGATGTCTTGCGAAAGCACAGTCATGTCAGCGTACTTGCCCGGCTCGATCGAGCCCTTCGCGTCCGCCTCGCCCATGGACTTGGCAGCCCAGATTGTCCACATCTTGAGAGCCTCGGTGACCGATATTGCTTGCCCAGGTACGAATTTTCCCTTGTCCGAATCACGCGTAACCATAGCGTATATAGCTTCGAACGGGTTGATATTGCCAAGGTAAATGCCGGTCATATCAGAGCTTGCGGTCGGCTCCAAACCGGCGTCAATCATGGAACGGAATTGAAAACCGGTATGTGCCCGATTGGCACCCATGTTTTCATAGTCTGCCTTTACCAACTCCAACAGCCAGATCGGCTGGACCGATACGTGAAGACCCTTCTTTTTCATCTCTTTCGCGCGTTGTAACTGAGCGTCAGTCAACTGAAACATCCCGAAGTGCTCGATGCGCATGTTTGTCCCTGGTCGTCCGGACTTGATCACCTCCTCGTAAGCGTTGAGGCCGATGTCAGTAGCTTTATCGCCCGAACAATGGAACATACATATCACTCCGGCCTTGTTGGCAATGGAGGCCAAACGGTTAGCTCCAGACTGATCGGTAACGAGGGTTCCGTGGCCACCGGGAGGATCAGTATCGAAGTGCCCGATATACGGTTCACACATGTACCCAGTGCGGGCATCATTTTCACCGTCAATCCAGTCCTTTATACCTCCGAACCGATACCATGCCGGGTCGGTACCTTTTGGCATATGGAACTTGCTCAGATCTTCAGGCATATCCTTGTCATTGGCTGACGTCCATATCGAGGTAGTGTAGCGAATAGTCGGCGTAATTTTTGACATCGCGACTTTTTGCAGAACAGGTAGTGCAGCGGCAGGTGTGATCGCCAAAAGTGATGTGAACCCGTTCTGGTTCCAGAATTCCTGAATGCTTTTTGTGTAGTAGCGTTCCAGATCAGCAAGAGTAGGGTTGTTCGGAACGTCTGCTTGGGCGTCAGCCAACGCGCCTGTGGGTTCACCGTTCTTATCAAGTATTACAGAACCACCGTGCGGGAGCTTCGTCATCCCCTTCCTGATGCCCAACAGTTTTAACGCCGGCGAATTTACTACACACAGGTGAGCGCCATTTGCCAGCACCACAGGATTATCCGGGGCCACAGCATCCAACTCGGCTTTTGTGGGAATGCGCTTCTCCACAAACTTATTCTCACTGGCTGAAACGCAGGCAACAAAGATCCATTCTCCCTTTGGAGTTTTTTTTGCCCACGCAGCTATGTTATCCAGCGCCTGCTTGACTGATTGGGTCTCGGGGTAGCGGCAATCGACCCAGTCTTCTTTCAAGTAAATTGTTTCCATCGGATGGCAGTGGGCGTCGATGAGTCCAGGCACGACTGTCTTGCCACCGAGGTCGATCAGCCGCGTCGAATCCCCCGCGAGTTTCTTCATCTCGTCCGAACTGCCGACCTTTAGGATTTTCCCGTCTTTGACGGCAACGCCGCCGACCGTGGATCCCGCGGCATCGAGCGTGATGATATTGCCGTTAAAGTAGACAGCGTCCGCTTGGGCTGCCGGTGCGATGCGTGCGAATCCGGATACCATCAATCCGAGCACGGCAACGATGGCCAATACTAACTTGATGATCGGTGTTTCAATCATGTGGATCTCTTTCCTCCAGTTGATCGTGATTACTTCAGGTACTTATTGAGCGCCTT
>CAIVHJ010000350.1 GCA_903905665.1 uncultured Phycisphaerales bacterium | reverse complement strand
GGGAAAGACATCACCTTCATGGATGGCTCGGAAGTCCAGGCGGAAATCTGCGATGCACGGATCGTTTTTGTGTACGGTTGGCGCTTCCACGCGCCCGACTGCGTGCAACGGCATGAGGAGAAAATCAGGGCCTATTTTCGGCCGATCGAAGAGTATGAACGGTGCAGTCGTCAAGCAGTGGAACGCCTGCGGCAGAACGCAGACATCGTCGTCGGCGTTCATATTCGCCAAGGGGATTATCGCATATGGAAGGGCGGTAAATGCTTTTTTCCGATTTCGCGGTACGCAACTTGGATGCACGAAATGGCGGAGCAGTTCCCGTCCCGCAAAGTATCTTTTCTTGTATGCAGTGATGAACCCAGGCGTGAACAGGAGTTTCAGCAACTGTCTGTTGGATTCGGCGCGGGGTCTCCGGTGGTAGATCTCTACGCTTTGGCCAAGTGCAACTACATATTTGGACCCACAGGCACCTTTTCGCAGTGGGCATCCTTCTATGGGAATAAGCCGTTGCTTCAACTTCATGACAGCGACAGCCGAATCGAACTAGAGAAATTCCGCGTCGCCAATTTGTGAGACGGCCGCCCCGCTGTTACACCTGGACAGCCATCGCCCGCGGTTCTACCTCAATACGATGCGCCAAGAGGCGTCGTTCACAGAAGCCACCTGCCTGCTGTGGGACTTTATAATGGCTTCTCAATATAAAAGTAGGCTGTTGAAAGGACCCCACTTCGTTTTGAGAATGTTCGCGTAGAGATATGAACCCAGTCGGAGTACGACCGGAGCAACTCAAAGATCTGCTTGATCGTAAACTTATTTATATGTTCCCGATTACAGTCGCGCCAACCTTTCACCGGAACTGAAATCAAGAGTACCCCTCCGGGCGAAACCAACGACCAGAGCGAATCAATGGTGTCCTTGTAGTTCTTGATGTGTTCAATAACCTCAATCGACATCACGAGATCAAACGACCTTATCTTCAAGGAATCAAGAGATGTGTGAAATTCAAACTTGTTTCCTTTGGAATCAGAATCTCCGAGCAGCTTGTCCCGGGCATACGCCAGGCTTGTGGTGCTGTGGTCGACAAGGCAAAACCTCCTGTCGCTGAATTGGCTGGCTAGAAACTTCACGTTGCCACCAGCCCCAGCCCCAAAATCAAGAATGCTCTTTGCCTTGTGAAAAAGGAAAAGTGCTTTGGAAAGGTTCCTATCGGCGCGTATCTTGCCGATGGCGAGTTCCGCACGATATGCCTTGTCCCAATACTCAGCAGTGTTCTTCGTAAAGAAGCGAATCAGTGGATTGGTCATCTGCGTGCCCTTGGCATTATATCGTGCTCAATTGCGAATACGATATCCGCTGGATGAAAGACACTGTAAAAGAAATGGCCGGACATGGGAACCTTTATGTCTACCGTATCAACACGACAAGTGGTGCTTCCAACTTCAACAGGCGTACGGGAATGGCGGCTATTCCGTTGTCTTTCCCGCGCTGGCGGTTTATCATCGTTCGGTGGGTGAAGGATGATTCGGTGATTGGGAAACGATGAAGCGCGTGCGTAGCCAAAGAACTGGGATTCTCGGTGGGACATTTAACCCAATTCATCTGGGTCACCTATTGATCGCACAGGATGCAATGGAACAGGCACAGTTGGATCGTGTTGTTTTCATCCCCGATGCTCATCCGGCCCACAAGAGTGCCGCCGGTTTGGTGTCATCCCGGCACCGGCTTCACATGGTTAAACTCGCCATCCGAAGCGATGATCGGTTCATAGTGGACGACATCGAGATCCGGCGCGGCGGAAAATCGTACGCGGTGGACACGGTAACGGAGTTGAAACGCCGCTGGCCTGACGCAGAACTGTTCTTCATCATTGGGGCCGACAGTCTGCGGGAACTGCATTTGTGGCGCGATATCGAGCGACTGGCCGCCCAATGCACCTTCCTGGTGTTGGCGAGGCCGGGATGTGAATGGAACCGTCCGCGACTGCGTCGGTCGATCCACTGGAAGTTGGTGCGCGGACATCCCTGCGACATTGCGTCGCGGGATACCCGCGCCCGGATTGCGCGCGGACAATCTATCCGCTATCTTGTGCCGGATGCGGTATTGAACTATATCGAACGGAAAAAACTATATCGGTGAAAAAGATAACCAAGAAAACAGCACGGAAACCCGTAGTCGCATCCCCATCCCAAACCCTCGCCAAACTCTGCCGCGACATTGCGCTCGACAAGAAAGCGGAGGATCCTTTGATCCTAGATGTCAGTGCCGTCTCATCGGTGGCCGATTGTTTTGTCATCTGCACCGGCACGTCCGAGCCGCATCTGAAGGCCATCGCAACGGAAGTGGAACAGCGATTACGTGAGCGCGGTTACCGAATGCGCCGTCAAGACGGTTACCCGGCAAGCCGCTGGCTGGTATTGGACTACGGGAGTGTGCTGATCCACATCTTTCACCCGGAGATGCGCCAACGCTACGCGCTGGAACAACTCTGGGGTGACGGCCACCGCGTGAAGTAACTGCACAAGCCTCTTCGGAGGCATGATGAGATCAACGCGGAAATCCGCCCGCCACGACTTACTTCGGCGTATCCGGTTTCTTTGGTGGACCTGGTGGAGCGAATTCCTTGTCGAAGACGAAGAGCACAAGCCCGGCGCGAATCCTGTCGAACACCTTCAGTTCGTGGGGTTCCAGCAACCGCTGATCGTTGACCCAGGTGCCATTGGTCGAATTCAGATCCTCAACAAAAAAAGAGTCGGCGCGCGGGGTGATGACAAAGTGACGGCGTGAAACACCCTCTTCCTCGATATGCACATCCGCATCTTCTCCGCGACCGACGACCGCCGGCTTGTCCGTCACCACAAAGCGAACGGCCGTACCGTCCGTCTTCTTCCACACGAGAGTGCCTCTAGTATACATCTCGCTGCTTGCCCCCTTCGACCCGGCGAACTGCTATACCCCAAGGCATGCCGATTCAAGCAAATAAAAGCACCCGAATCCTGCGCGGCAAGGCTCACCAAAGGCCGAGGAGTTTACTGCCCGCCGCGCTAATCATGCTTTGGTTCCAAGGCGGATCCCAGACGATCTGCACGTCCGCTTCTCCG
>CAIVHJ010000349.1 GCA_903905665.1 uncultured Phycisphaerales bacterium | reverse complement strand
ATTCCGAAATCCGCACTCCGAATTCCGCATTTTATATCTCCATTTCCTTCCCGCCCACCGGCTTCCGGTTGCCGCAACAGACCACTGAGTAAGTTTACATATAGAGGAGATTTGTTAAGGGGGCCGGTGCGCAGATACCCGTCTCCCACGCGGTCGTTCCGCGTGCATGTTTTCATATAGCACCCGGCATGCCGGGTGTCTTCTTCCGGAATTCGTCTATGCCTGAATCCATTGCATTTCCCCGTGTCCTACTGCTCTTAATCTGTCGGGTCCGTGACGCCTCAGACCGGCCCAGAGGGATGGTTGATACTGGTCTTCGGTTTCTCTGCAAGCGGCATCCCGATGGGATGTGCTTCTTTGGGGTCAACCAATGTTCTTAATTAATAATTCCTCATTCATAATTCCGCATTTTCTTCGCTGCCCGCTGTCGGCTGCCTGCTACCGGCTCCCATCCTTCTATGCAAAATTACCAAACGAACCCATCTTCAAGTGTCACTGCAATGAACACAACACGCAGCAGAACAATTGCTCCCAACATACTGAATTTCCAGTACGTTATAACACTAAATGGATCGAAACTTATCAGCATCTTCGGGGGGTTCGGGATGAGTGGTGACCCGGGCGAGGTGCGGGATGGTCTTTCGAAGCGAGAACTCGAGTCGGGAGGAAATATCGTGCATCTGACGGACGGAAATGTCGGAATCGAACGTGCAGTGCATCGTCAGAAAAATCTCATGCCCCGCCCGGCGAACCGTCACATTGTGGCATTCGACAATGCCGGATGTTTGCTCCACCACGCGATGAACCTGTCGGATCAACGAATCGGAATCGGCGCCCAAATCCTGAATCAATTCTCTTGGGGGCTGGTGCGGTTCGATGTGGGTGGTGACTTCCGCAATTCGTGGAATTTCCGAATGGATCGTTTGCTCCAGCCGGCTGGCGGCGGCATGGGCATCCTTCAGGAGAATATGCTCGTCCATTTCCAGATGCAGTTCCGCGCAGAGCCGATCCCCTTCCTCAGCGAGCAAAATATTGTGCACTGTCTGTCCATGATTGGCAGCGATCGTGTATATCCGCTGCAAAATCGTTTCATCGGCATCGCACACCGGATCAATGTGTATCACCACGTCGACTTGCGGAAGTATCGTGCGAATTCGTTCTTCAATGGCAAGGGTAATCGCGTGACTGCTTTCCAATGACGTACCACGATGGACATCGACGACCAAATCAATAAAAGCTTGCGAACCCGATTGCCGAATACGCAATTGTCGGCAATCTTCAACTCCCTCAATGGATCGAACGACATGTTTGATCGTCGAATCGATTCCACTCGGCGCTCGGTCCAAAAGAACATCGATGGTTTTTCGTCCCAGTTTGATGCTGACGTGAACTACGATAAGTGCGACCATCAGTGCCGCAATCGAATCGGCTCGCGCCCAAAACGCACCCCCACCCGCCTGCTGACCGACTCGAACCAGAATCAATCCCACAAACACAACAGCAGAACTCCAAATATCCGTTTCAAAATGAAGCGCGTCCGCCTCGAGGGCTTGACTGTTGTATTTCACCGCGACTCGTTTCAATGCACGCGATCGGGTGAAATCAACCACAATCGATAATAGGACAACTCCAAACGCCCAGATCGACGCATCCACCATCACTTCTTCAAAAAACAATCTATGGACGGCTTCATAAACAATCCATACACATGTCACCAACAAAAGAACGGTCTCAATCAATGCCGATAAATTCTCCACCTTGCCATGACCATAATGATGATCCTGATCGGCGGGCCTGTCTGAAAAATGGACCGCCACACAAGTCACCAGCGCCGCGATTAAATCAAGCCCAGAATGGGCAGCTTCCGCCAAAATACCCAGACTGCCCGTCATGAAACCAACAACCAGCTTTCCGCCGGTTAATAAAACAGCCGCAGCCACAGAGACCCATGCGACTCGCTGTTTTTCTTTTGATGCACTGTGCTCAAAAACCAAGAGAGTTTCTCCGATCACCGATCCAAATCGTTCACTGCACTTCCCACACGCCCTGTTGAGTACGACCAAAAAACAAGATTGCGCGCCCCTTGGGAAACACGACGAGATTCTGCTGGTCGGCATGAACGATCAGGGATTTGTCCCCCACTATGGGCAAATCATCCAGATGAAGCGAAAATCCGTCCACATTGGTCGTTGCAATCTCAAACGTGTTGTCCCGGCGATAGGTCGCCCGCGCGGAGGACGAGGCGTCGGACCGGGATTGCTGCGTGATCACCAGCCACTGCTTCTGTACGTCCGCCAAAGACTGGAGCGTCACCTCAATCTCAATCGGCTTCTCTCCAGAAGATTCCGCCGATGCGTTGGTATTCTCGTTCCCATTCGTTTGCTTTTCCTTTGGACGGGCATTCCCATTCGCATTCGAATCGGCAATATTACCGTTGGCATTTATCACGTTGGTTTCCGGCGGCGCCTTCGCCGTCATTTGCAACACCACCACGATCACTACCAGCGCGAGCAATCCCACGAAAATCATCGGAATCAAATCTCGATCCGGCTTTTCCGAGGGTGGTCCTGAACCCGACGATGCAGGAGAATTGGAAACCATTGAAATCGTTCCTTTGCTTTGCAAACTGGAATATATTGTGCCCACAAAAACAACTCACCGCAACCATCCCCCAACCGGGGGGAAGGACTGCGGCGAGTCCCTACTCTTATCGCACGAACCGGCGTGGCCGGACACCAAGTTTCGTTGCGCGAGGTCTTCCTCACAGACCCGTGGGAATCGGCTGATAACCCAGTTCCTCCGGACTACCCGACGGACGGTATTCCACCGAGATGTCTTCCGTCAAAGCCACCTGATCTCCCTGCTGGATCGTGACCGGTTCGTCGGGCTGCTGGCAGGAGGTTGCCCACGCCGTCACCGACACATCCGCCAAAGTCCCCAACGCCTGGTAGGTCGCCTCGGCATGAGCCTGCAGAATCCACGAACCATTTTCATACGTGCAATCCATACAGGACTGGGCGTTGCTGATCTCGATACACACATAATCCCCGGGAGGATCCGTCGTCACATACATCTGACCATCTTGGCCTACGGCAATTTGACCCACACCGCAAACCGTGCTGCCGACGTCTTCCCAGCCGTCTATCGGCTCACCTCCCTCTGTCGGATTGGTCTCCACTCCGTTCGCTGTGATGTTCAGACATCCGTCCTGAACGACAAAATTGATCTGCTCCGGAGACTCGACGCATGAATAGTATTTCTGACCAAAATAATCCTCCAGCGTGCAGGATTGCAGTATGGCTCCACTTTCGCCGATCTGGTAGAGAATCTTGTAGGAAGCCTCCGCACTCCCACCACTGGCGGCACACAGGAGTCCGTCCCCGACGACTTTGGCCAGCACAGAATCCTCCGGAACCATTGAAATATCGAAACTCTGAATCAACTCGATATACCCCGCACCGGGAACGGTCGAAATCGCGTGTGTCCCACAAGTGGAACCACCTGATCCGTTGCCATTGCTGTTGCCGTTCCCGTTGTTGTTGTTGTTGTT
>CAIVHJ010000348.1 GCA_903905665.1 uncultured Phycisphaerales bacterium | reverse complement strand
AGGCGCTGGGTGTGGAGCAACAGCCTATGCGGTTACCAAACAGTTGGGAATCCCCTTAAAAATCATCGATAATACCGCTGAATATCTCCCGGTTATCCGGAATCCTAAACATGGTTATGGTTCGGGGATGAATCCTTGTGTCGATTGCCGGATTCTGATGTTCTCGAAAGCTAAACAGATTATGGAAGAACTCGGTGCTTCGTTTATTATTACTGGGGAAGTTCTCTCCCAGCGGCCGATGTCCCAGATGCGGCATACCCTAGATTTAATCGAGCGGGAGAGTGGATTAGTCGGTAAACTCCTTCGACCATTATCCGCACAGCATTTCCCACCAACCGATGCGGAAAAGCAGGGATTAATCAACCGGGAGCAGATGCTGGATTTCTATGGCCGGTCTCGGAAACCACAAATCGCATTAGCGGAACAACTCGGACTTACTGAATATCCTTGCGCAGCCGGAGGATGTTTATTAACCGATAAGAATTTCGCTGCCCGGCTCCGGGATTTGTTTAACCATCAATTCTCGCACTCTTTCTCCGTTATACAAACCTTCCAATCCGGCCAATTCATAAAGAAACTGCCCGTCTCTTTTGCAGCCTTCGGGGGGTTGAATCGCCCAGTTGAACGGCTGCAACAAACCCGAATGATTCATGAACGAACCTTCCCGCTCAGCCCAACTGCAAGACGGTAACACCACGTGCGCGAGTTCCGTCAGGGCGTTCGGGAACAGGTCTTGAACGATTAAGAGGTCCATAGTATCTAAGGTTTCGATCCATTCGGTGGGAACCCATGAAGCATCGTGGTACCCCCCCACGATCCATATTCCTCGATATATTTTAGATCGGCACGCGGTTATGAAAGTCTCGCAGCGGGCCGTTGGCGGGGCTGATCGTTCGATGACCAGTTCGATGCCTCGACGGTTGGGAACCTTTTCAGAACGAACCGTGAATTTCGCACTCTCAGACGGTTGTCCAATGGGAAAACATTCATCACTGCCCACTGTCATTGTCGGGCCCGGAATCAGCACGGCCTGCGGGAGCATTGACCGAATACCCCGAATCAACAACCAAGCCTCTTCGCAGGCCATCATGGGCGAAAGGACGACGGCAAACTTGTCTGAACCGTGCCGGATCGAAAAATCGGATAGTAACGCATGAATGGCAGACGGAATCATTTCCCACGTATCATGAGAGATTGAATCCTGTTTTTCGCCGGATTTGGTGATCGGCCCGATGTCGCGAGATCGCACTTTCGGCTGGGTCAATCGATTGGAAGAATGAACGTATTTCCATCCAAAGCGGCCTTCGTCGCACATCCAGTAATCATTGACCTTGGAATTGAATCGGGGTCGGAGACGATAGATCACGTTTCCGTTTTGGTCGATGCGAATGGAACACCCCGTGCTGCAGCGGGAACAAATGGAATTCGTCGTCTGCAGCAACCAGACTCGCTGTTTGAACAGGAAGTCTTTGTCCAGCAGTGCCCCGACCGGGCACAGATCGACGACGTTTCCCTGCAATTTGTTTTCGAGAGGACTGCCGGGGAATACGTCGATTTCGCAAAGGTCTCCCCGGTTCACAACGGTCAGTTCGTGCGTGCCGGAGATTTCGTCCGCGAATCGCACACAGCGTGAACACAGGATGCAGCGATCCTGATACAGCCATGTTTTGGAGCCGATGTTTTTCTTGGGATTTTTGGTTTTCTCCTCAACCATTCGTGAAGTCGCATTGCCATATTTGTAGCTATAGTCCTGCAGATAACACTCACCCGCCTGGTCGCACACGGGGCAATCCAGCGGATGGTTCAACAAATAGAACTCCATGCAGCGTCGCCGGTTTTCCCGAACTATCGGACTGTCGAATCTGACGACCAGTCCGTTGCGCACAAGTGTTTGACAGGAAGGAACAAGACGGGGTATCCATTCCGGCGCGCCTGTTTTGGGATTCGGCGCCTGCATTTCCATCATGCACAGCCGACAGGACGCCACGACACTGAGTGAGGGATGATAGCAATAGTGCGGCACGTCCCAACCTGCCTCCAAAGCGGCTTGCAATACCGAGATGCCTTCCCGGCACAGCACCGTCTGATTGTCGATGGTAAGCGTGACCATTTATCTTACACCGATTCGATGTATCATCAGTTGACGACGTTCAATGCGCGTTCGACGTTTCCGGGCTTCTGGTTGCGAATGTGTTGTTCAAATTCGCGACGGAATTTTTCCACGAGTGTTCGGATGGCATAGGCGGCACCGTCCGACAATCCGCAAATGCTCAATCCGGGCATCATTCCCATGCTTTGGGTAACTTCCGAAAGGATGTCCAAATCTTGCAACCGTCCGGCTCCGTCGGCAATTCGCTGGGCGATTTTGTACATCCAGCCGGTCCCCTCGCGACACTGGGTGCACTGGCCGCAGGATTCCTTCGCAAAAAAACGGGCGACGTTCAACAAAACCTGTCGGACATCGGTGTCCTCGTCGATGACGACGGCTGCGGCTGTTCCGAGGCCCAGCAGACCGTACCGTTGTGGATCATCGAAATCCATCCGCATGTCGAGTTCTTCGCCGGTCAACACACCCATCGATAGACCGCCGGGATAGACACCCTTGACAAATTTTTCGTTTTGCATTCCCTGTCCGAAGTCCCGATGGTAGATCAAGTCGCGGACCGTAATATCCATCGTGGCTTCGTAGCAACCCGGGCGATTGACGGGGCCGCTGATGCAAAAGAGTTTCGGCCCGGAACTGCCCTTGGGACCGATGCCGGTGAACCAGGACGCGCCGCGCTGCATGATATGCGGCAGGCAGCAGAGTGTTTCGACGTTATTGACGACCGTGGGTTTTCCAAACAATCCCGCGACAGCCGGAAACGGTGGTTTGATCCGTGGCCAGCCTCGCTTACCCTCGATCGACTCGATCAGACCGGTTTCCTCACCACAAATATACGCCCCCGCCCCGCGATGGATATAACATTCCATGGACCAACCCGAACCCTGGATGTGATGCCCGAACAAACCGGCGGCATAGGCCTGATCCAGCGCGTGCTGAAGAATGTGAAACTGCTCGGCGAATTCGTTGCGCATGTATATGTAGGCAGCCGTCGCGCGCGTGGCAAATCCGGCGATCAGGATGCCTTCGAGCAATTGATGTGGATCGGTCTCGATGAGCACCCGGTTGCTGAACGTAGGCGGTTCTGACTCGTCGGCGTTGACGCACAAATAAGTGATCGTTCGGTCTTTGGGCAGGAATCCCCATTTGACCCCCGCCGGAAAACCCGCCCCTCCTCTTCCTCGGAGATCGGCAGCGCGGACCTCCTGTACCACTTCGTCAGGAGTCATTCGGAGTGTTTTTTCAAATGCCTGATACCCTCCGCGCGATCGGTACACGGTAAGATCGGTCGCGTTGGGTACGCCCAGATTCCTGAGCAATATGGGTTCGAAACGACTCATTCGATTTCTCACTCACCGCTCTGACCGTCCACTCAGTCGGTGACCATATATAACCCGCTGACCGGGACCTGAGGTTTGTCGTTGTTGGGATCGTTCAGGATCCGGCGCACGTCCTCGGGCTGAACCAATTTGTGCATTCGCTCATCAATCAACATACAGGGACCGTGTTCGCAAGCCGCCAGGCATTCTTCCGTCATCAGGGTGTAACGGCCATCCGGGGTCGTTTGATGTTCGTCGATGCCCAATTCCTGTTTGATCGTCTCCAAAATCGTTTGACCGCCCATCAACCGGCACGAGATGGAACGACAGACCACGATGGTCTTACGCCCCTTGGGTTGATCCGACAGATGTGTATAGAATCCGATAAGGTCCAACACTTTCGACGGAGCGATTTCGAGCAGACCAGCGATTTCCTTCATGGCCTGCGGGGAAATATGCCCGAGAGCATTCTGAACGACGTGCAGTGCCGGAAGCAAAGCAGCCCGTTGGGTTTCATAACGAGAAATAAACGAGCGAATTTTTTCTCGAACCGCCTGACTCAGGACAGGCGATGCGGTGGCTTCGAGAGGGGGCGAGATTCGATCGATCGCGTTCCAGACCACTTTAAGATTGTACTCCAAACCAGGGGTTACCCACTCAAGAATGTACCGCCCATACATGAACAAGCATCACGAATGTGAAGCGACTTACTCCGTGAAACGGAGTGTTTTGATCGCCGTGAGTAAGACGCTGGCGGATTCTTCTTTTTTTTGCTCGGTATAATCTTCCACCACTTCACATTTTTTCTGCCGGTTCCAGTTCTGCTCCTCAGCCCAGTGCTGGTACAACGCAATGTCGCGTGTTACCGCCATGGCATCGGTCGCCCGTCGATCCTTCAAGAACAACACCGGTGCCATAGCGTACAGGCCGACGCGTGAGGCGCCTTGACTCGCCAATGTTGCACGGCTGATCTCGTTGTTGGCCTGTTGCATTAATCCTTTGGTGGGGAGCATCATTCCCCATGGGACCACTTGCGTTACTTCCGGTCCCAAACCGCACACCTGCGTCAAATCATCGTTGTCCAGCGGAATCGGCGTCATTTTGAACAGGACTTCCATCTGCAATCCCATACTCTCGACTTTATGTTGCTGCTCCTCCCATTGCTCCAACAGTTGCTGCTGAGACGGTGCGTCATCTCCATAAAGTTCAGTCATTTCCTTTTGGCGTTGATTGAACAGCAAGCTCATGTCCGCCACAGGAAGCTCATCCCCGATGTCCGAGGCAATGATCAGTCCCTTGGCAGGTTGGGTGCCGTTATCGTTTTCAAAGTCCCGCAAAACCCGTTGCACGAGGCGATCCATTTCCTTAGCGGCTTTAGAATTGGAAGCATAGATATACGCATGGGGTGTGTTGTAAAGCAAACGACTCTTCCACGAGACGGGCCAACCATCCGGCGGCGGCAAGGTTTGCATAGAGGCGCAGCCGCTCAAAGTCAAAAGCAAAAAGCAAAAAGATAAAAATACAACAGACCTCCGTCCTGACCCAAGCTGGATCAGTCGTTGCACTTTGTTTTTTTCGTTTTCCATTTTCAATTTTCCATTTTCGGTTTTACCGATCCAATTCGGCGGCGATGATGTTCAACGACCCCAGAATCGCCACAATGTCCGAAATCTGATGCCCCACCGTCAATTTTGACATCATTTGATAATTGATGAAACTCGGCGGACGGCATCGGGCCCGATAAGGGTTTTTTCCGCCGTCGCTCACCAGATAAAATCCCAATTCACCGTTCGCCGTTTCGTTGGCACCATATACTTCACCGACCGGCGGGGTCCAGCCCCGGTTTGTCATAATCTGTTCAAAATGATGAATCAAACCCTCGATGCTGAAATAAACCTCCCGCTTGTCGGGCAGCGTGATTTTCTCGTTCGGCAGCACGTTCACCGGCCCGGCGGGGATATTGTCCAGCAATTGCTCAATAATATATACCGATTGCTTCATTTCTTCGAGTCGAATTCGATATCGAGCATAGGCATCGCCCATGTCGGACACCGGCACCTTGAAGTCCACCGCCGACGAACCTTTCCCATCCCAGTTGTCGGCATAGCATAGATAAGGTTCATCCTTGCGCAAATCGCGCACCACGCCCGAGGCCCGCGCAATCGGTCCGGTCCAGCCCCATGCGATGGCTTCTTCGCGGGTGGCGTAACCGATGCCGCGCGTCCGCTCGATGAACGTTCGATTCCGATTCAGGAGGCGCTCCAAATCACTCAAAGCCTTTGGCAGCATTTTGAAGAATTCGCGGACTTTGGACGGCCATCCGTCGGGAATATCCTGCATCAGCCCCCCCACCCGCGTGTAACTCGTCGTCAACCGCGCGCCGCAGAGGTCCTGAAAAAGATCGTTGATCATCTCACGCTCATTGAACCCGTATAAGAACGCCGTGAGCGCGCCCAGATCGAGCGCGGCGGCGCCCACGCTGAGCAAATGATCCTGAATCCGCGCCAGTTCGGCGATGATCGTCCGAATGACCTTGCAGCGCGGCGTGATTTCGATTCCGAAAAGTTCCTCGCAGACGTGATGCCACGCCACGTTGTTCGCCATCGGGCTGATGTAATTCATCCGATCGGTGATGGTGACGTATTGGTTGTAATCGAGGTACTCGCCCAGTTTTTCAAAACCGCTGTGCAAATAGCCGATGTGCGGCGTACACGACACGACCGTTTCGCCGTCCAGTTCCAGCACCAGCCGAAACGTCGTGTGCGTGGAGGGATGCTGGGGTCCGAAATTAAGGACCCAGGCGTCCTCGCCCAAGGACGTTTCTTGCTCGAAACTCGACCTGATTGTGTTGGTTGATGAATCTTCCATAAATTGAAAATTGAAAATGGAAAATTACAATTCTGCGTTTATGTTGTCTCTCGCATTCTTCACGACACTGATAAGAATCGCAACCAATTCTTCGCTGGATTGAATGAGGTTGTCTAATCTATCAGGTTTGAGTAATTCATTTTGTTTGATCCGTTTGAGCCAATATCTTGTTTCACGCGCTTCGCGAAGCGCAATACTCATTCGATAGATGAACTCCTGTTTGCTGATTGCTCCCTGAGCTTCTTCAATGTTGGCTCCGACAGACCCGCTGCTTCTTGTGATTTGTCTCGAGATTTCCCAGCAAACACCATTCCCTTGAAGCGATAACGCCACTTGAATACAGCGATCGCAGAACTCCGAAGATCGAGTCAGTAAATCATATTGCGGCATGGGGATGATGTTTCTTTCATTTTCAATTTTGCATTTTCAATTTTCAATTCCGCCATTCTCCATTCTCAATTCTACATTACAATCTTATGTGCTCTCTCGATTGATCGCTTCAAAATTCTCTCGTTCGCCGCGCCCGCGTAGTGGATAGTCTTTCCGCAACGGGTGCGCGTCAAACTCCTCCCACGTCAGGATCCGCCGCAAATCGGGATGGCCTTTGAATCGAATCCCGAACATGTCATATACTTCCCGCTCAAGCCAGTCCGCACCGGGCCAAAGACCCGTCACCGACGGAACTTCCGTGTTCGGATCGTTCACAAAGCACTTCACCCACAGTCGATGATTCAGTGAAATCGAAAGAAGCGAATACGTGACGCCAAAACGATCACGGGCCCTGGAAAAATTCAGATAATCCACGCAGGTCAGATCGCTCAGTTGTTCCATTTCGTACCGAACATCGTATTTCAGAAAAAGCAGAACTTCGATCAACCGCTCCGGCGGGACGCGAACACACGTTTGCCCGCTCGGTTGGCCGTTCCAGTAAATCAACGAATCCGGCGCGAAATCGAGATTGGGAAACTGAGAAATCAGCGGTTGGACATCTGCAATATGGATGTGAATTTTCTTCATCGCAGTATCTTCGTTAACTACGCGTCGTTATATAACACCCAGCATTTCTGTTTATATATAGCACCCGGCATGCCGGGTGCTTTGTGAAAAGGGTGTCACGTTTTTCCAACAGTTAACCGCAATCCCATTCCACGTTCGCTGCTGGTTCGCAGGCCGTGTTCCTGAACGATCCGCTGAACGAGCATGATTCCCTCGAGCAGGGTTTCCGGTCGGGGCGGGCAACCCGGCACATACACATCGACCGGCATGAACTGGTCGATGCCCTGAATGACGGCGTATGTGTCGAATACGCCGCCGGTGCTGGCGCACGCGCCCATGCTGATCACCCATTTGGGTTCGCACATTTGCAGATAAATCCGCTGCAACACCGGCATCATCTTGGTGGCGACGCGTCCCGCCACCACCAGCATGTCCGCCTGTCGGGGACTGAACCGCACGGCTTCGGCGCCGAACCGCGCCATGTCAAACCGCGACGCCGCAACCGCCATAAACTCGATCCCGCAACACGCCGTCGCAAACGGCAACGGCCACAGCGAGTATTTCAGCGCGCGGTTGACGACGTTTTTCTCAACCGCGCTCGCCAGTTTATTCCGCTCGATCCAGTTGGCGATTGCATCCAACCGCGTCGTCAGGAATTCACTCCTGCCCGTGCGGCGCGGTGCAGCAGGATGTCGTGGATCGTTATGCATATTCGACTATTCTTTATTCAGAGACACCGCCCACCGAACAAGTCGGGACCTTCGACGCGAGGATGCGCTCAGTGAAAATGTCGAATGTAGAATTGAGAATGTAGAAAGTAAGAAAGAAACTGATGATGTATCTTTCCTTATTTTTCTCCATTCTCCATTCATAATTCTCAATTCAATTCCTCACTCCGCATTCATCATTCCTCATTTCCACTTGAACACTCCCCGCTTCCATTCATACACCAGACCGATCACCAGCAGCGATATAAAGACCAGCATGGAAATCAGCAGATAAGTTCGATCGAACCCGGACGAGATCATCGACGCTTCGCTGGTGTGATCCGCCAAACGACGAAGTCCTTGCGAAGGTTCCACCGACACGGCTTCGCCGTTTGGCGGATGTTGCGATATCGGGGAGGATTTCACTTCGTAAGCGCAGACCCGATGGAACAGCGGCGCCCAGGGCCAGAGCAACACAACTTCGACGTCGAACAGCAGAAACAGCATGGCGACAACGTAGAATTTCACATGGAATCGCCGACGCGCGTCGCCGATGGGCGGCATACCGGTTTCGTAGGGTTGATCCTTGACCGGCCCGCGCCGATACACCCCGACCAACTGACTGGCGATCGCCACACCGATGACGACGATCAGCGAGAAAAGAATCAGCACCCCCAGCGGGAGGTACGATGTCACAGACGAACCTGGCATGATGCACATTCTAATTGAGAATGGAGAATTGAGAATGGAGAATTAATAAAGAAGAAACAAGGCCGAAACCGCTTATGCAGCAGGAAGTTGCGATTGTGTGTTCATTTCTCCATTCTCCATTTCTTTCATTCTCAATTCCTTCGGACTATAGGCCAAACCGCCGGTTAGTCAAGCATGGGAGGGTGCTTTCAAAGCGAAGTCATTCCTGCGCAACTGCGGCTGGGGGCGTAAGATAACAATGCTAGCGACCGTCCATAACGGGCATCACGGAACCCCACCGAGTTTTCGCTCACCCATTTATTCTCAATTCTCCATTCTTCATTCTCCATTTCTTGATTTTATCGGCCCCAGCGTGCTGGTCAGCCTTTCGACATCTTAAGCACCCATCGCATTGCACCGATAAACCTTATGTCGTAACCGTATCTTTCACTACGAGTCTCCTTTTCGAGGGTCGCATCATGACTCAAGAATTTATCCTCAGTCCTCAGTCCTCGGTCCCCAGTCCTGTTTTGCTCAGCCCTCAGTCCTCAGTCCTCAGTCCTATTCAACGAGCGTTTTCTCTCGTTGAATTGGTCATCGTCATCGTCATCATCGGCATCATCGCCGCCATCGCCGTCCCAAGATTCAGCAAGGCGACGGATAATGCAAATGGAAACTCAGTCAAGTCAAGCATTGTGATCCTGCAGAATGCGATAGATATGTATAAAGCCGAATGCGGAGGATACCCGGGGGCACTTGACCTGTTAACGAGTACTACAACCATAAATAGCGTGACATATGGTCCATATATTCGGTCACTACCAAACAATCCATTGAATAATTCGACTGGTGCGGCTGCATCCTGTGCGAGCACCGCGGGGTGGGAGTATACGTCTAGTAGCGGAGCCATTAAGGCCTGCAGCGGGACCGCCGAATGGCCATAACGACGCAATGCTTCGTTAACTGCTAATACTGCATTCAGTCACGAGAACCGCCGATATATTAAAACATGAATATCGGCGGTTATTTTATCGCCAGTGCACTCTGATTTTGTTAACCTCGCTGGCGCGAATCTGGATGCACTGTCTTGGTAGAAACATCTTAGATCAAGGCTTCTGGCAAATTGACGGAAAATACGAATGGCCCATTTGCCCTTGATATTTGAAAGTCGCACCTGTCGAAGAGCACGAGTCGGAGCCCTCTTACAATTCAAGCACTTGTTTCCAATCGTCGTGGTTCTCGCTGCAATAACGCCATTCCTTCCAGCCACACAAAATGGATTTGTTGCATGGGACGACGAGGAGAATTTTCTTCATAATACTAATCTGATCGGTCAGGGATGGGGCCAATTTTCCTGGATGTTGACAACGGAGCACGTTGGAGTCTATCAACCCTTCGCTTGGCTCATTCTCAGCATTCAATATTATTTTGCCGAACTGAACCCCGTGATATATCACTGGGTCAGTATCGCTCTTCATGCCCTCAATAGCCTACTTTTTTATTTTCTAGCCGTTCGCATTTTGCGGCTTAGTTTCCGCTCCGTTACTCCCTCGACGCTGAATTCTGAACCATCTGATTATGGAACGTTGGTTGGTGCTGCTTTCGCCGCCCTGTTGTTTGCAGTTCACCCGCTGAGGGTAGAAGTGGTTGCCTGGGTCTCCTGTCAACCGTATTTACCTGCTATGGCGTTTTATTTGATGGCGATCCTTTGTTACCTGCGTATTCATGAGAAAGCGGACAATGCGTCTGTTAGTTTGAGACGGCTAATCCCAGTTCTAGTGTTGTACTTTTTTGCAGTCATGTCGAAAGCGGCAGCAGTGACCCTTCCAGCAATCTTGTTGTTGCTGGACATTTACCCGTTGAGAAGATTGCCGATCGTCAACGCAACGTCCGACAGATGGATGCACAATTGGTGTAGATCGCGCGCACGAAGAATTTGGCTGGAGAAATGGCCCTTTGCTATGGTAGCAATCGGTACCGCAGCAATGGCCATTCACTCCAAACAAGATATCATTGTGCCCCTTGAATACGGTGGTATCGGTGGGCGTATTGGCCAAGCGGCATACGGGGCTTGTTTCTATTTGCTTAAGACGATTTGGCCGGCCAATCTCAGTCCATATTACTCGTTGCCCGCCAACGTCAGTCTGACGGCCCCTTCTTTCCTGGTTAGCGTGTTTGTTGTTTTTGTCATGGCGGGACTGGCCATCATCCTATGGCGGTGGTGGCGGTGGCCCGCAGGGTTAGCAGTCCTTGCTTCTTATCTCATCATCTTATCTCCGATGTCACATATCATACGGATCGGAGCGCAACGTACGGCGGATCGATACAGCTACCTTTCATGCATGGGATGGTGCATCCTCGCGGGCGCAACGGTCACTTGCTCTTGGCGGGGACGGAACGCATGCAAATGGAATCGACGCATTTTCCTTGCGGGATGTCCCTGCATAGCTCTGATAGTCATTTTGCTTGGGTACGCCAGTTGGCAACAAACAAAGATATGGAATAACTCCATTTCCCTGTGGGAACGCGCTCACGACCTTGACCCTGATAATGAGGCAATCGCCATGAACTATGGATACTCGTTGTTAGACCAGGAGAGATATGATCAGGCTATTCTTTTCTATCAAGGGGCTTTGGCCAAACATCCCAACCATCCCGGAATCAACAACAATATCGGAGTGGCCTTGATCCAAGCAGGTAACGTTGAGGAGGCTCTCGGTTATTTCATAAGAGCTCTGCAATATGAACCGAATTCTGCAAAAACAAAGTGCAACGTGGCGTATATCTATGCTCAACTGGATCGGATCGAAGAAGCCATCGACCTCTACAAGCAAGTCTTAAGCGAGCACCCAACCTATTCGAATGCGCATGTTGGGCTCGGACGACTGCTACTGCTCCAAGGTGACGAAGAACAGGCCGCTCAGCATTTTCTTGCTTCGACGCAAAACACTCCGAACCATGCGGACGCACAAAATAATCTTGGAAAAGCATCTGAAAAAAAGGGAGACTACAAAGAGGCCCTTTTGTTTTACTATAATGCTACTCAGCTTGATCCGATGTTCATAGACCCGTATTACAATTCTGCGGTGATTCTGACTCAACTTGGGAGGTTCGATGCCGCTATTACAATCCTCCGCGAGATCCTGAAATCCCATCCCAATTACTTGAAAGCGCAATTACAACTCGATCTGGCACTGGAGCGGCAATACGCGAGCCAACAAATTGAAGACGAAGACCAAGAACAATCGCAAGAATGCACCCAGACATAGAAACGTCGCGGGACAGGAGTCTTTTTTGTTGTGAACGCTGATTGCAGGTGGGTTCGATGGGACCCACCTTTTTTATGCGCGGACACGACAGAGCCGCGACCGTGAGGGAGCGGGTTCTAACCACAGAGCACACAGAGAAGAAATTGAAAATGGAAAGAAATTGAGAATTATGAATGGAGAATGGAGAAAAACAAGGAAAGATACATCGTCAATTTCTTTCTTACTTTCTACATTCTCAATTCTACATTCGACATTT
>CAIVHJ010000347.1 GCA_903905665.1 uncultured Phycisphaerales bacterium | reverse complement strand
GCCGTTCCCATGATTGAAGGTTTCGGGCAGGGCGACCTGGTGGAATACGACGCGGTGTTCAACTGGAACGAAGGCCACCCCGTGATGCGTTATGTGGAACCCGACAATGTGCAGATGTATCAGTGGCGGAAATTGATTTTGCCCTCTAATGCCGAATCGCTGATCGAAGCCACACAGGGACCGGTCGTTAGCGCCGTGAACCATAAAGGAAATAACTATCTGATTTGTGCGTTCGGTGTTCGGGAAAACACGACGTGGGTCAAGCGGGATCATTTCGTCGTGTTCATGTACAATGCCATGCAGTACCTTTCGGGGGGTCTGGAGGCTGGGATCGATGCGCTTTACCAACCCGGCGATCCGCTCATGATTCGGACCCCCGGCGGCAAGTCTTCGGTAGTGGTCCGTCGGCCGGACGGGTCTTCGGACGAAGTGCTGGTGGGGGCGGGCAAAGCGGCTCATTACGGCAAGACCGATTTGATCGGTTTTTATCAAGCCTCTCCCACCGCCGATGGCTCCACGCAGTTTGCCGTCAACTTGTTCAGCCCCGTCGAAAGCCGCATCGAACCCAATACGCATTTTGAAGTAGGCGGTGAACCGGTCAATGCCGCATCCACGGTGCAAATGGCTCATCGACCGCTGTGGCCCTGGGTCCTCGTCGGGGTGTTGATGTTTCTATTCCTCGAATGGGCGATTTATAGCAGACGGGTTTTGATATAGAACCGATCAGATTATTTCTCTCCCTGTGCCCGAGAGAACCCGAATGAATTCCCTGATGGATTATTTCGTATCAGACGGGGATGAATTCTCAGGAGATGGCGACGATTTTGAGATCAGAAGTATCCTGATCGAGACCGAGGTCGATGATCTGCGTGCCGTTGTTGTCATTGATGTGGGTACCATCGTTCGATGTCAGAATGCAGCCTGCTCCGTGAAGGCTGCTCAGGCAACATAATCCGAGCAGGGTTGACAAGATAAGCCTGCGAGCTCGATCGGACATGAACAAATCCCTTCCATGTGGCCCCACCCGTGCGCTGCAATCACAATATAGAATTTGGCGCAACTCTGTGGCGGCGTTAATGATGTAATTCGTCTCTTGAGTGGTTTTTGGGGGTATTATCGGGAGTGAAACTGGGATATTTTGATGTTATGGGAATCAGTGGGAGTTCGTGGCTGGGGAGTTCCGAATTGACGAAGATTCGAATGTTGCGTAGTGTGATTGGTGAAGTTTGGAATCGACGAAACCTGTTGTGGGAGATAATTGAATATGCATTCACGAATGGTTCAATGGGTCGTGATGGGATTACTGGTTGTGGGTTTGTTCACATCGGGGTGCTCGCTTGATCCCGAAACGGTCAAAAATGCCGCCGCCGATAGTGTTGACAGCTTCTTGTCGAACGTCACCACAGATCTGGTTGGAAACTGGGTGAGCGAAATCTTTAATATTGATAACGGTGCGACGACTTCAAACGGTCCATGACAAACAATCTCAGACACCGAAGATTGAACTCGGATGAATGAACAGATCGCAGATGCACCGGCGTCTTTCAACGGGGCGGGGCGATGAAAATCTCAATCACGTTTTGCATGCAGTGAAACTACGAACCCCGAGCCGCCAGTTTGGCGGATGCAATTCGGAGCCGGTTCGGAACTCAACCGGAGTTGATCGAGGGAGCAGGCGGGATTTTTGACGTGAAGGCGGACGGAAAACTGATTTTCAGCAAACACGAAACCGGCCGCTTCCCCGAAAACAAAGAAATCCTCGATACCCTTTCCCGAATGAGGTCGAAATAATCGGCCGATCAGGGATCTGCTCGTCTCATCTGACCCGCATTTCTTGCGCTCACCAAAGAATCCACATTATGGCGTGATTTGGTGAAGTTCGAACATTGTGTGAGGGGTACTATTTTTCGGTGAGGACCAATCCTCGCATCAGATACCGCTGGGTGAGGAAAAACAGGAGGGTGACCGGGATCAGCGAGAGCAGGCTGGCGGCCATCAGATGGTTCACCCAGTCGCCGTCCATGGTTTGATACATTCGCAGGCCCAGCGCGAGAGGAAATTTCTCTATGTCGTTCAGGTAGATCAGCGGAGTCATCAGGTCCTGCCAGTGAAAAACGGCGTTCATGACGATGACGGTGATGACGACGGGTTTGGACATCGGCAACAGGATTCGGCGGTAGATCGTCCAGTGCGTGGCGCCGTCCACCAAAGCGGCCTCGGTGTAGGCCAGAGGAACGCTTCGGAAAAACTGACGAAACAGAAAAACATAGAACACATCCATCGCCAGAAATCCGGGGACGATCAGCGGTTTATACGTATTGAGCCAGCCCAGTCGCTCGAACATTAGAAAGTGCGGAATCAGATACACCTGCGACGGGATCAGCAGCGTGCCCATCAGGATGCCGAAGCACCACGAGCGGCCGGTCCATCGCAATCGCGCGAAGACGTAACCGGCCATCGAAGTGGACAGCACCGTGCCGAATACCGCCGTTGTGGTGATGATCAGACTGTTGAACAGAAAACGCAGAAACGGCAACCGCGAGACGGCGTCGGTGTAGTTGGACCACTGCGGATGGTCCGGCCAAATCTGAAAATGAGACGAATAGACGCTTTCGAGCGGTTGCAGCGACGTGTTGATCGCCCACCAGACGGGCATTCCCACCAGAATCGCCACAAGGATCAGACCCAGATATTGAAGTAGCGTGCGCATCAACGGACCTCGTAATGAACCCATCGCCGGCTCGTCAGAAGCGTCAGCGCGGTTAGGACAAACAACACGACGAACAAAATCCAGATCAGGGCGGAGGCGTATCCGATTCGTGCGGGAGATTCAAAAGCGGAGCGATACACGTAGAGCATATAAAACAGCAGACCATCATTTTGGGACCAGTGCTGAAGCACGTAGGGAATTTTGAACGACCGAACCGCGCCGCTCAGGCCGGCGATCAAATTGAACAGAATCGCCGGTGAAATCTGCGGCAGGGTGATGCAGCGGAATTTTTGCCGGCGATTGGCGCCGTCCAATTGCGCGGCGGCGTACAGGTGGGGCGGGACGTTTTGGAGCGCCGCCAGAAAAATCAGCATCGCTCCGCCCATTCCCCACAAGTTCATCAGAATCACCGCCGGTTTACATCCCTGTGGAGAGTACAACCATGCCGGCGGGGACCAGGGTGATGTCTGGTGGCCGAAGAGTCCCGATGTCCACGTCCAAAGCGTGACCAGATATTTCAGAAACAGATTGATCAGACCGACATCGGGATTGAACAGCCACTGCCACAGCAGAATCGTTCCCACTCCACTAAGGATGTAGGGCAGGTAGTAGATTGTGCGAAACGCACTGATTCCCCGCAGCGGTTGATTCAGCAACAGCGCCAATCCCAGCGCCGCCGCCAAACCAAGCGGAACGGCGAAAACAGCAAAAATGGTGGTGTTATAGACAGACTTGTAAAACTGTGCATCTTTGGGAATCCCGCCCAATAACCGCCAATACCACGGATCGTTCGGACCCACCTCCCGTGAGGAATCAACCTCAAAAATTTGCCGATAATTAGCGGAACCGACCCAATGAATGTCGTGGATCGAGAGCCCGTCCCACGAAGTGAACGACAGCACCAGCGAGGCAATCACCGGCAGCAGGACCAGGACGGAAGTTCCCACAAGCCACGGCGAGAGGAATTTCAGAAACGTTCCGGTCGATGTCGTTTGAGCCGTGCTCATCGTGTCTGTGCTCCCACCGCGAAGTGACCGGCGATCAAGGGATCGCGGGATATGCGATTCAAAAACTCACGGGGTGAGATTCGATCGTTCAAAAGATCATACTGATATTTTCGGAACGCCTGATTGATTTCGTTCCAGTATGGATTGATGGGTTGGAGGCGGGCATATTCAAACGAAGTGATGAATCGGGTGAGGCCGCGCCGAACGTCTTGTGGAGATTGAAACATGGGAACATCGGTTCGAGACGGGATCAATCGGCGTGAGGCGGCGAAAATTTCCTGAGCGGGTTTCGACTGGGTGAAACCGATGAAATCGGATGCCGCAGATCGAAGGTTAAGATTGAGGTTTTTACTCATGGCGATTCCGTCCCAGGTGACGCGAGTGAATCGTCCGGCGGGGCCGCGCGGGATGGGCAACACGAGATACTCGTTCCGCAGATCGGATTCCTCCAGCAAGGGGATGAACCATGGGCCGTTGATTACCGTCGCCGTGCGGCCGGTCAAAAAAGCGATGTCCTGTCGCATTTGGCCCAGCGCACCGGGCGGCGGACACACACGATCCGTGCGAAGCAAATCGTGATAAAGTTGCATGGCGGAAATGGCGGCATTGTCGTCGAATCGCCATTGAGTTCGCGAATTATCGAGCAGATCGGCGCCCATCGACCAGACGAACGGCAGAAAATATCCCCACCACGGATGCCAGAATCCAAACTGATCGACCCGGCCGTCGTGATCGAAATCACACGTCAGTTTTCGACAAAAATTTCGGAACTCCTCGATGGTCCAGTCTTCAGAAGGAAGCACGATCGGTTCGTGATAGAAATCCGCCGCGCGCGTCAGGCAGCGAAGATTCAAATAGATCAGCAGATTTCCGCCGTAAACCGGTAACGCAAAAAGACGATCGCCGATGGTGAACGAGTCAACGGCGGTTGGCCGCGAGGTGAGTCGCAGTTCATTTTGTCGATCATGGCTCAGGAGGGTGGACAAGTCTGCCAGCGTCGTTTGGGCGTATCGAGGCAGCGTTTCGTCCTGAACCAGCAGCACGTCTGGGCCGATTCCCGCCGAAAACGCCCGCCGCATTTTGTTTTCATATTCCGTTCCGAATCCGGGCGTGTATTCCTGCCGGATGGTGGTGCCGGGGTGTGAACGCTCAAACGCGCTGATGACGGCCCGCCACATCTCGTAATCCTGCCAACTGCCGTAATGGGCGAACCGCAACTCCGGTTTTGTCGTGAACGTCGGCCCCCACAGGTGTCGCGCCGTATCGGCGAAAAGCCACCACCCGATGAAGATCATCACGAGTAATAATGCGGGGCGCCGAATCATATTGATAGCGAATCCAGAAGGGTGATTGTGGAAAATCGGTCGAGACAAATCGTCGTGATTTCGCCGTTCGCTTTCTTCAGGCGGATTCGCAGCAACCACAATCGGTCGTCTTTCCCGCGAGCGTACCAACTTCCCGTCGGTTCCATTTCGTGTGAGAGGACTTCTCCTTCGACGGTCGTGGTCCATCGGCGGTCACGCATCGCGATGACCTGTTGCACGCGGATGCGTGTTCCACGCGGAACCGGATGAGTGATGGTCATGTTCATCGGGTGAGGTTCCTTCGATGTGAAATTATACAACGGAGTCTAAATCCGTTCACGCTTTGTGATTGCCAAACGAGAGGACCGCGTCAGCGAAAGAAGCCAAATCGGGAAATTCCGCCCACGGTCGCGCGGTTGTCGTGTTGCGTTCGTTTCGGCGGTTGATCCAGACGCATGGGATGCCCAACTGGTTGCAGGGCCGGATGTCATGAAACAAACTTTGTGCCGTGTGGAGAACCTGTTCTTTTTTCAGGCCCGTTTTCTGGAGCATTTGGAGAAAGTGGCCATGAGCTGGTTTATACGAACGGACGTCCTGGGCGGTAATCACCCAATCCATCGGAACTTTCAGATGCTCAGCCGTGTGGGCGAACAATGTACGATCGACGTTGGAAAGAATTCCAAGTTGAAAATGTTTCTTGAGTCGCGCCAAACTGTCAACGGTATCGTGAAACGGTAACCAGTGGGCCTGTGAATCCGCCAATCGAGGCTCCGGTGGTGACGAAACTCCAGCTTCCGTGAGCAACCGGTCTTCAACGGCGGTCAGGATATCTCGATACGGTTGATACGGTTCAGCTTCCAGTTGTGCTTCAGTGGTGAGATATCGGTCGAAGTATTTTTCGCTCCAGTGGACACCGGCTGAACCGAGCACGTCTTCCAGGGATTTCCGAATGCCGCTTTCCCAGTCGATCAACGTACCGTAGCAATCAAAGGTGATCAACCGAACGCCTGAAATAATTTGTGGCCAGGAATTCATGAAGGCATCGCTAAGGAGCCGCAGGCTTCAGCCTGCGCGTGGCTTCTATTGCATCTTGGCGTCCATATCTCCATTCAATCCATGATAGCGGTGATTCCGTTCATTCCGTGGACAAACCGACAAGAGGTAGTGTTCCCCATCCGAGTTTGGTGACCAAAGTTTGCCACGGAGGCTGCTGGGGATTCGGCACAAAAAGAAAATCTTTTTCGTATCGCTGCAGGTGAATCACGTCTTCTTTGGCGAGGGGAATCGACAGCTGACCGTCAACGACCAGCGTGCTTCCGTCGTTGACGCGTATCATACGTATTTCGAGCTGGTAATGATCGTCAATCACCATCGGTCGAAACGTCAGCGAATGCGGAGCAATCGGGGACATGACGATTCCCCGAACTCCGGGCAGAAGCAACGGTCCGCCCACGGAGAGGTTGTAGGCGGTGGAGCCCGTCG
>CAIVHJ010000346.1 GCA_903905665.1 uncultured Phycisphaerales bacterium | reverse complement strand
CCGAACTCGGACAGATGAAGTTCTTGGGAACAATACCTCCGGACCGAACCATCAGCCACAACGAACGAGTCACCGAAAGATCGGTATCCCCTGTAATCGAATCACCACTCGTGATTGTCGTTCGTACTGTATCTGTTGCATTCCCAGTATGAAAACCACCCATCCCGCCGACGTAGTTGATAATAGGTGCAGTTGTGCCATTTTTTTTGCACGTTGCGGTCGGAAACGAAAGCTTATTGTCATCTTGATACACGTAGAAAGCGGTTCCGATGTCCTTAACATTCGCCTGACAGCCTTTGCGCT
Organism: uncultured Phycisphaerales bacterium; assembly: GCA_903905665.1. Classification (GTDB taxonomy): domain Bacteria; phylum Planctomycetota; class Phycisphaerae; order UBA1845; family CAIVHJ01; genus CAIVHJ01. The sequence continues at coordinate 2,844 of CAIVHJ010000346.1, read as the reverse complement.
TGGCTTCTTCACGCGCCCGACCCAAACTGGGCAACAATATCGCGATCAACAGCGCGATGATCGCCACCACCACCAACAATTCGATCAATGTAAATCCCATACGTTTTTTCATGACGAAATCTCCTTGTCTGTGTTCAACAAAAAACGATCACCCGATAGATTATCATCAGGAGAAGCACGGAACAAGAAACATTCCGCAACCTCGTGCCCACTCCGAAAGAGATTCCGTTTCCAACCGGCAAATCCAATCCTCTTCGGATTCAACTGCCGATTCTCCCGCAGATCAAACTCGCTCCGGATCAACACCCTGTCGCATCAGTGCCTGCGACACGCGCCGTCAGGATCGAAACTACGGGATATTCAGGGACATGATCCTCAACTCCATGACCCACAATAGAAACGGAAACACATCCAATCGGCATGAGCGACCCACATGGGGGGGGGATGATAGCAAGGAATCAAACTATAAATCTAACTGTATCAATGCACTGCAATAATATAATGAATCAATCTTACTTCACACCCATGCCATCTAAATCATAGACGTGGCATATTGACCTGTCAATTTTCAAAAAAACGATGACGATTAATTTTCTTCGCTTGTCTGCGGCTCAAGTCTCATTTCAAATCTTAGACAAATGGCATTAAAATCGCACAAACGAAATAGATATAACTTGTTGACGGGAAATGAATTAAGTCAATAATCGGCTTCGGTGACCGTTCGTCGCTCAATCCGGCGAAGATCGATCGTACCCAAACCCTTTTGTGAAGCGTCCAGCAGAGAAAGAATGGATTGTAACTCGATGGCAGGCAATGTGTTTTTTTCACGAATCACATTCAACAAATCCAAACTGATACGATCGACAGCCAACGGGTCTGTACCGGCGACCAGCAAACCCGCCTGATCTAATTTGAACGAATCCACAAGTGGTCCACCGTCATACACCACTCGCAAACCGTTCACCACATTGAGGCGAAGTTTGTCGTGAATTTCTGGGAGCAGCGTGATATCCGCCAGGTAAGGAGCGTAGCCGTTTTCCTTGAATTGGGCTGGATGCCGAACCATTCCGTAGCTGAGATTTTTCAGACAACCACTCAAACCCGCCAAGTTGTCGTTTTTTAGCACGGGAATATTGACAATCGCCGTCACTTCACGCACGAACGTACACAACTGATCTTTTCCGCTCCCGAAATCGACGAGCCCGTCGGTCCAAGCCAACGAGTAAGGCTTGGTATGAAATTCCTGCACCAGATCGTCCAACCCATCGCTCAGCACAATCTGTTCAGGTTTCCAGCCGGCACTGAGCAGAGATTGCACCAGGACCCGCACGAACGGACCAATCGTTTCGAGTTCTTTTTTCCCATACGTATCGACGTGCAATCCGATGACATCGTCCGCCTTGAGAAAACTAAGCCATGCCTCAGAAATCGTTTTCTTACGAGCCAAAGCCCGCATCACGGCTTCAAGCATCTCTTTCAAAACATTCATCCGGATTCGCCCGCCGCCCTGAACTTCCGACGACTGCGTAATCCCCACAACCGACTTGGGCTGAGAAGACGGTCTTAGAGGTGACGAATCGTTTTGATCTACCACTCCCGCCAATCCATCCCATCCCCACGCAGACCCCAGCGCAAAACCTGCAGAGGCGCGAAGAACATCCCGTCGATTTAATGATGAAGATCGATCCGACAGTGGCCGCATGGTGCATCCTTTGCACGGGCACGGCATGTCGTGCCCCTACGCGCCGATTCCACAATCATAAAACCCTGTTCAGGAACTCACTAGTATTATCGACGCGAAGGTGGATTTGACTTCCGACTGATTTTTGATCTAATGCCGGAAAAGACGTGGAGCGTGTGATGAACATCGCCAAGAACGCCATGACGTTAGAACAAGCGAAATTGATTCTTCAAAAGGAAGACCAACTCCATTTGCTGTCCGAATGGAAATCGCTTTCGCCGGTGGAGCAACAGGAATTGCTGGGCGACATCGCTTCGGTGGATTGGGGCGTATTGAGAAAGATTCGCGGTCAACTGACTTGTGCGAATCAGCCGCTTGCGTTTGACGGTGTGGTTCCACATCAGGCAATCACCGTCGATGAAGTCTCCAGAGGAACGCCGCTGGGTGTTCGGGCGGTTCAGGAGGGAGTCGGTCTTCTTCGCAGCGGATGCGTGGCGATTCTCACGGTGGCGGGGGGACACGGAAGTCGCCTGGGCTACGCAGGTCCCAAGGGTTGTTTCCCGATCACACCCGTCAGGAATAAATCGCTTTTCGAACATTTCGCCGAAGGAATCCTCGCCAATCAACGACGATACGGCGTGGAGTTTTTATGGCTCGTCATGACCAGTCCCGATAACGACGAAGCGACGCGACAATTTTTTTCCTCGCATGGTAATTTCGGTCTGAATTCCTCTGCGATTCGTTTTTTTCAGCAAGGCACGATGCCGGCATTGACGACGGGTGGAAAAATCCTGATGGCGGATCGCCACCGTCTCGCTCTCGCACCCGACGGCCACGGAGGAACGCTCCGTGCGCTCAAGCGGTCCGGGGTGCTGGATGAGCTCCTGCGACGCAGGATCAGTTATCTGAGTTACTGGCAGGTGGATAATCCTCTCGTGAATGTTCTCGATCCGGTGCTTCTTGGCCTGGTCCATCTGAAACAGGCAGAGGTTGGGTCCAAGGCAGTGCGAAAAGCCTGCGATCTTGAAAAGGGCGGCGTGTTTGTTGAATGGAATGGGGCGGTGCGCGTCATCGAATACTCGGTGCTTCCGGAAACGCTCGCCCGCGCGAAGAATCCGGATGGTTCGCGTCGGTTCGATTTTTTGAACCTGGCAGTTCACGTG
>CAIVHJ010000345.1 GCA_903905665.1 uncultured Phycisphaerales bacterium | reverse complement strand
TTGAGGATACCATCGTGATCGGGGCAGCCGCTGTCGGCAACGACAATGCGACTGGGTCAGCATACGTATTCCAGATGCCTTTGGGCGGGTGGGTGAATATGACCGAGACTGCCAAGTTGACGGCTTCCGACGCAGCCGCGAATGATGAGTTCGGCCTCGATGTGGGAATCGCCGGAAGCACGGTGATCGTTGGAGCCGGCTCAACTGACAGCCAAGGCAATAATTCCGGAACGGTGTATCTCTTTGAGAAACCGGTTGGGAGCTGGGTAGATATGACAGAAACCGCCAAGCTTACACCTTCGGATCCCGGACCAGATAAGTTCTTCAGTATTAACGATCTGGCTATCTCCGGTGATACGGTGGTGGTTGCAGAACTATTCGACAGTGTCAGGGGACAATGGTCCGGATCAGCCTACATATTTGAAAAACCGGCCGGCGGGTGGACCAATATGACCGAGACAGCCAAGATTACTCCTTCCGACGGTGCTGCCTATGACTCGTTCGGGTGTTCCACCGCCATCTCCGGCGACACCGTTGTGGTCGGGGCACAGATGGGCTATTCAGAGGGTCCGGGCGCGGCGTATGTGTTTGTGAAACCTGCTGATGGCTGGGTGGATATGACAGAAACCACCAAACTAACTTCCCCCGATGGGGCACCAAATGATCAACTCGGAGTTTCCGTAGGTATTTCAGGCGACATGGTGATAGCTGGTGCATTCGAGGACGACGATCTCGGTGCAGAATCCGGCTCAGCATATATGTTCGTCGTCGATGGCGATGACTGCAATGGAAATAGTGCGTTTGACAGATGCGACATCGCCTCCGGCTTCAGCCAGGATTGTAATGGCAACAGCATTCCGGATGAGTGCGAGATTGTGCCCCAGTATGATATCCAGCGCGTCTATCCGGGCGACAGTTGCATCAGCGTCGACATCTCACCAGACGAAACGAAGCTACTGGTCAGGCACACCTTCGGGCCCTGGGACGAGGGCTACCGTATCTACGACGTGGTAACTGGAGATTTGCTCGGCGAATGCCACACCCCAACTGCTCCGTGGCGAGGTCTATGGGCAGCAGATAGCGAACATTTCTGGACCACGCGATATTACGGCGGTTTTGTCACCGAATATCAAGCGGACAATTGCGAAACAGGTTATAACCTGGATTTGGGCAATTGGACGTATCAAATGTTGTTCGATGATACTCACCGATACCTGTTCGTCGACGAAAACGATCCGGGAACTGGCAGCGTGGGTTCGATCAAAGTAGTCGACACTTGGTCGGGAAGCATTGTCGCAACGATTCCGATGAACCGTGAACCCGGGCAACTAACCAAGGCTCTCGGAGACGGATTCGTCTATGCGGCTACGCGCACCGCCGGAGCAGAACAACTGTATAAGATTGACGCTGAAACTTTTACCGTAGTTGGAATTCTGCCGATGTCCGGCATTGGAACCGGAGAAGCAACCGGCATATCTGTTTCTCCGGACGGCGAGAGAGTGTTCGTACCCGACCTGAACGCCGGGGTAATTCATGTGATAGACGCTGATTCATTAACCGAGATTGATCAATGGCCGGTAAACGTTCTCAATAGCGGAACTTCGTGGGGTTTCTTTGTTGAACCGCAGGGAACAGTTGCATTGTTTCTGGCTGGCGACGACCGAATCCGTATCTTCTCGATGTCTCGGAAAGAGGTGATACAAGAGATTCCCGTATCAGGAGACATGGTTAGCGGTCATTGGCCACCGACGTGGAATAGCGACGGCAGCATCGTTTACCTGCCGGTGATGTATCAAACAGCCGCTACGGGTGGTGCAATTGCCCTTACCCGACAGGGCCCGAATGATTGCAACGGCAATGGAATTCCCGACGAATGTGATATCGGCGGGGGACCGTGGCTTGAAAACGGGTTGACCGCCTGGTGGCGGATGGATGACCAAAGCGGCAATCAAGTTCCTGATGCCAGCGGCAACGGCCATACGCTATCCGTGAACGGCTCGCCGAGTTTTACGGGAAATACCGTCGTTTTCAATGACGACGGAACACTGCAAACCCCCGATGCGGATGATCTTGACCTACTCGGTGACTGGAGCGTTTCATACTGGGTTCGGGAGGACAGTAACGACCATAGTCCCAACGACAATCCAACCAATGGTTGGATGAGTAAGGTTCGAGCTTATCATGACACCGAGGGTGGATGGTTTGTGAACTCTTCTGAGCCCACAGCAGGTGTCACCGCGACTGTTTATGCTTGCGACCAGTCTTCTACCGACCCCACAGTTGGTTTGACTAGTTGCAACAACTCGCCCGTTGGTGGGGTCAACTGCAGCTATTATACGGGTGAGGCACTGGGACGTGGCACTTGGTATCGTTTGACGACTACTTATGAGGCTTCCACAAATACGCTTCGTATCTACTACAACGACGAGTTGAAACACGAGACGCACGGGGCGTGTAGCATTTTTCCCAATCCGTATCCTGTAGTCCTCGGAGGGAATATTGAAGAAAACATGGTGGTGAGACCATATTGCAAAGGGGCGATGGCCGACGTTCGGATTTACGACAAGGTTCTCTTAACCTCTGAAATCAGCCAGCTTGTGGTAACGGAAAATCCCACTGGTCTGTCAGCCGACTGCAACGGCAACGGCGTGCCCGATTCCTGCGACATCGCCTCAGGATACAGTGAAGATTGTCAACCAAACGGGATTCCGGACGAATGCGAAGAGTGTCCGTGTTCGATCAAGGGCGACACGAATTGCGACGGTCAGGTGACTTTTGCCGACATTGATCCGTTTGTATTGGCCTTGAGTGGTGAACAAGCCTATCTGGCTCACTATCCCGATTGTCATTGGCTCAATGCCGATGCCAACGGGGACGGTCGCGTTACTTTCGCCGACATTGATCCGTTTGTGGCATTACTCTCGAGAGGCCCAGGATCATCCCCTTGCTCGGATAATCGATTCCGACCAGAGAAGATCGAAACTCAAATACCCATCAGCCTGGAAGAGACAGCACCGGTTATGCTTGAATCTCAGACTGTAGAAGTTCCATCCCCGGTCAAACCGCGGACGCGGTAGATTTGGTGATTCACCCGCTGGTGCTGATGCATATCGTCACCGGCGCGCTGGTTCGGCGGTTCGGCCTGTCATGGGCGGTCGTGCTGCTCAACCCACTTCGTGAATTGTTCTGGTGGTGGATTCTGTTCCGATCGATGTTCGTTTTCCGCCGTAAGGGAGTCGTCTGGCGCGGCCGGTCGTATCCGTCGTAAACGGAATCACTAATCCCATTTCCTGTCTATTCGATTTCCACTTTTTGGCCGACGTGGGGGATTTGGACGTTTTGAAATCCGTTGTCGCGCAGTTTGGATTGCAAAGTCTGTGAGGCGTCGGGTTCACCGTGGATCAGATAAACTTTCGGGTTGGATGATCGAAGCGGCTGGAATTGGCGCAGCAAATCCGTTTGATCGGCGTGGGCGCTGAAGCCGTGAATTTGGACGATTTCGGCGCGAACGTCGTATTCCTCGTGGAACAGTCGAACTCGCTTCACTCCGTCCGCCAATCGCCGACCTAGGGTGTTCGCGGCCTGAAAGCCCACGAGAATCACGGTGTTCTTGGGGTCTTCGATGTTGTTTTTGAGGTGGTGCAGGATTCGGCCGGCTTCGCACATTCCGCTGGACGAGAGGATCGTGAAAGGCCCGGGGCGACCGTGAAGTGCCTTGCTTTCTTCGACGTCTTTGATCGACGTGCAGCATCGCGATCCCCAAATGTCGCCTCGTTGGCGGATCAGTTCCAGCGCCTCTTCGTCGAAACATTCCGGGTGCATTCGGAACACCTCGGTAGCGCTGGTCGCCAGCGGGCTGTCCACAAAGACCGGATTTCGCGGCAATCGGCCGTCTTCCATGAATTGACCAAGGTAATAAGTCACCGTTTGCGTCCGCCCCACCGAGAAGGATGGAATGATAACTTTTCCGCGCCGGTCGTAGGTCCGTTTGACCGCTTCGAGCAGTTGCCGGCTTGCATCGTCCGCCGATTCGTTGACGCGGTTTCCGTAGGTGCTCTCGCACAGGATCACATCGCAATCGGGGAACGGGGCGGGATCGCGCAGAATCGGTTTGTCGGGTCGTCCGACATCTCCCGAAAAATACAGCGACGGAGTGTGTCCGTTTCGTTTGGCAAAAGCCAGGTGAATGCCGGCGGATCCGAGCATGTGGCCGGCTTCGACAAAACAGGCGAGCAAACCGGGCACCACAGTGAACCAGCGATCATAAGAGACGGTTTGCATTTGGTGGATGGCCGCCACGGCGTCGGCGGAACCGTACAGCGGTTCGGCGGGTGGAAGTCCGTGTTTGCGGCGCTGCTTATTCAAATAAAAGATGTCTTCCTCTTGAATGTGCGCCGAGTCGGGCAGCATGATCGCGCAGAGGTCTCGCGTGGCGGGCGTACAAAAAATAGTTCCGTCGAAACCTTTCTGAACGAGTGCCGGCAAGCGACCGGAGTGGTCCGCGTGTGCATGCGAGAGGACCACAGCGCGAAGCGCCGAAGGCGGAACCGGAAAAGATCGATTCTTGGCGATGGACTCATCGCGTTTTCCCTGGAACAAGCCGCAGTCCAGCGCCACCCACTGATCCTCGACCTTGATGCAATGCATCGAACCCGTGACTTCGCCAACCGCTCCATGAAACAGAAGTTCCACCATGATAGATATCCCTATATAGAGAGGTTGAGATTATACCCGAATCGCGGCTGATCATGTTGGGTCGCATACTGCTATATTCCACTTGTTGCAGCGGAAGACGACAGAACGAGCGTAACGTATTGCGGTGCAATAGGTTGCGTTATTCTGTGTCCACCAAATGAGTCTTCATCATAAAGACTAAAATCCGGAGATTATCATTCCTAACTTCTTATATTTCAAATAGTTATATCATTTTCTGCGTTTGGATTCCTGGTTTGTTGTTTTTGGCACGAAAAAACCTTCCGTTGCACGCTGCAGCCAGCATCAGTCAGTATCCATTTTTGGTACTGGGGATGACGGATATGATGACCGAAGACTTCGGATTCCTGAGTGTGCGTTCTGAGGGTGCGTTCATCGTCGATAGGCTTTGACAGTTTGTTTATTATGGTTATACTCATAAGTCTTGGTTTTGTGCGTAGTTTGAACAACTTGGAAGTGGGCGCGATATAAGAGGATTCGTTGCCTGAGGGGAGTGTTTGTTGCTGACGGTCTCAGGCATCGGAAGGAAGATCACCAGAAACCAGCCGGTGATGGTGACGTAATGATTGTGTATAGTCGGGACCTCGTTTGTCCGTATGCACCGAAGACGAAATCAGCGGAATGCTGCTGTAGCTCAGCTGGTAGAGCGCGTCCTTGGTAAGGACGAGGTCACGGGTTCAATTCCCGTCAGCAGCTTGCGATCGAATTTGTTTCCACGGTGAAACAGTAATTGGTTTTTAAGTCGGCGTACTGAGCATATAAGTCACTGAATTCCCGTTCGGAATTTCAGTGAAATTCGGTTGGATTCAGCAAGGTCACTATTCACAACCCAATTGTAAAGATGTGGAGGAGCCATGGCTAAGGGTGTATTTGAACGAACCAAACCGCACGTGAATGTGGGAACGATCGGACACGTGGATCACGGCAAGACGACGCTGACCGCAGCGATTACCGCCGTCCAGGCGAAGAAGGGTCTGGCCAATTTCAAGAGTTACGATGAGGTCGCCAAGGCTTCGGAAAGCGCCGGTCGCCGCGACGCCACCAAGATTTTGACGATCGCGACGGCTCACGTGGAATACCAGACTGAGAAACGGCATTATGCGCACGTGGACTGTCCGGGACACGCCGACTACGTCAAGAACATGATCACGGGCGCCGCCCAGATGGACGGAGCGATTTTGGTGGTTTCGGCAGTGGATGGTCCGATGCCTCAGACTCGCGAGCACATTCTCCTCGCGCGGCAGGTGAACGTTCCAGCCATCGTGGTCTATCTGAATAAAGTCGATCTGGTGGACGATGCGGAGTTGCTCGATCTGGTCGAAATGGAAGTCCGCGAGTTGCTGAGCAAGTATGAATTTCCCGGGGATGATACTCCGGTGATTCGCGGTGCGTCGCTGCAGGCGTTGCAGAACCCCGCCGATCCTGAAAAGACGAAGTCGATTCAAGAGCTTCTGGACGCGATTGACAATTACGTTCCGGAACCCAAACGAGACATTGACAAGGACTTCTTGATGTCGGTTGAAGACGTGTTCAGCATCAAGGGTCGAGGAACCGTCGGGACCGGTCGAATCGAGCAGGGCAAGGTCAAAGTCGGAGAGCAGGTTGAAATCGTCGGGCTGCGCGAGACGAAGACGACGACCGTAACGGGCGTGGAGATGTTCAACAAGACGCTGGATTACGGTCAGGCGGGAGACAACGTGGGTCTGCTGCTTCGCGGAGTTGAGAAAGAGGATTTGGAGCGAGGGCAGGTGGTTGCGAAGCCCGGGAGCATCAAGCCGCACACGGAGTTCGAGGGTGAAGTTTATGTGTTGACGAAAGAAGAAGGCGGTCGGCACACGCCGTTCTTTTCGGGTTATCGACCCCAGTTTTATTTCCGAACGACCGATGTGACGGGCGCCGTGCTGGAGTTGCGATCAAGCGACGGGAGCAAGGCGGAGATGTGCATGCCCGGAGACAACATCACGATCATCGTGACGCTGGGCAAGGAAATCGCCATGCAACAGGGACTTCGCTTCGCGATTCGCGAAGGAGGTCGTACCGTGGGTTCCGGTGTGGTGGCCAAAGTGCTGAAATAAGAACGGGAAACGGGAGAAACGTCGGGGGAAATAGTTTGAATCATACCGGAGTTCCGGTGCGAAGATTTCGGGCCCGGTTGGGGTAATTCCAGTCCGAACAGAAATGGTGGGCGGTCATGGCCAAGGCGGTGAAGCGCGAACATGTATGGATGCAGTGCAGTGAGTGCAAGGATCTCAATTACCGGACGGGGATCAATGTCATCGGAGGTTCTCCCAAGCTGGAGTTGAAGAAATACTGCCCCCGAGAGCGGAAACACACATTGCATAAGTTGAAGAGGAAATAATGAGGGAATCTTCCTCCCGGGAATCAGGATCAGCCGGTTCGAGAGGCGAGAGTTGAGTGCCGCGACCGAGGTTTGCATCTCAATTTTCGCTATGGACGGGTGTGGTATC
>CAIVHJ010000344.1 GCA_903905665.1 uncultured Phycisphaerales bacterium | reverse complement strand
GTGGACGTCACGAAGTATTATGATTTCACCGGCTGGGGAACGGTCGATTATGGGTATCAGATCCCCTACGAATCCGATCTGAACCCCTGCAAACCGAGCGTGGACGTCAATCCGAGAATGGTCCTGTTTGCGGATCGGGGCCCATGGAGCGCGCGAGGTGCTAACAACGTATCCGAAGACGTCACCAATTATCCGCTCATCAGCGATGGGATTCGGCCGGCTGCAGAGATTGGTGGTTCCGGTACTGGCTTGTGGGGTGTGTTGACCGCTGTTCCGACATCGACGAGCGATCCGAATTATATCGGGGACAACAGCCCTTCGGACAAATGGAAACCCTTCAACTCTCCAAATCATGGAGGTTCGAATCAGGGCGCCGGAGAAAATTGCCTCTATCCCGACATGCACGCCGAGTGGAAGGCAAAAGCGTGCGCGGGGGTGGATTTGGATAATATCTATACCAAGATGGGCGCGACGACTTCAACCCACTGGGAGTATAGTCAACCCACGATGTGGGGTGAGAATCCCGCCACCTATATCACCGTGGTGCCGGGTGGGGCCGGTGATCCAGGTTACTATCCCGGATTTAAGTCACTCTTGATCAGTGGAGTCACCAAAAATGCCAGTACCGATACGTTGCTTTGGCCATAGTTTTGTTGTGAGAAGTGACTGCCGTTCAACGTGATTTTTGGGCCGTGGAAGACATTTCCTTCCACGGCTTTTTTATTGCGCCGATTTGGTTTCTTGCAACGACATCACGATGTTTTCGACAGGATGGCGGCGATGCGGTGGGCGGCTCGGCCGTCCCAGAGAGGCGGAGTCTGAATGGTTCGCCGGCGGATTTCATCGACTCGGTCGTACGCCTGCAAAATACTCTGTGTCGTGTTGCCCGCCAAAATACTCGTGCCGTGCGTCAGCGTGATCGGTCGTTCGGTATTGTGGCGAAGCGTCAGACAGGGCACTTTCAGGATCGTGGCTTCTTCCTGCATTCCGCCCGAATCCGTCAGGATCACAGCAGCCTGCGACATCAAATGCAAAAACTCCAGATATCCAAGCGGGGGCGTGACGCTCATATTCTTCATGTCTGCAAGCATGGACCACAGACTGAACTGCTCGGTTTGTTTTCGCGTTCGGGGGTGCATGCAGAACACAAGAGGAAGTTGCTGCCGAATTACATCAAAGGCGCGGTAGATTCCGGTCAGCACGGCGCATTCATCGACGTTGTTGGGCCGGTGAAGTGTGATCACGCCGTATCGGCTGGGTTGGAGGCGGAGGGATTGCAAGATATCCGATCGACGGGCGAGTTCGAGGTGCGTAAGCAGCGTGTCGATCATGACGGTCCCGACGAAATGGATTTTTGACGAATCAATTCCTTCGCGTTTCAGATTTTCGACACCGCTGGGTTCGCTGACGAAAAGCCGGTCGCTGACGGCATCGGTCAGCAGCCGGTTGATTTCTTCCGGCATCGTTCGGTCGAAGCTGCGCAGTCCCGCCTCCACGTGACCCACCGGAATCTGCATTTTGCACGCTGTCAGACTGCATGCGATCGTGGAGTTCACATCGCCGACCACGACCACGGCATCCGGTTTAATCTGTTGCAGCACGGGTTCGAACCGAAGCATGATCTGGGCGGTTTGTTCGGCGTGAGAACCGCTGCCCACTTCGAGGTTGATATCGGGCCGCGGAATCTGGAGCTGGTCGAAAAACAAATCGCTCATGCTGGAATCGTAGTGCTGGCCGGTGTGAACGAGGATCGGCTGGATATTCGGAAACTCCCGATAGGCCGCCATGAGCGCGGCGATTTTCATGAAGTTGGGTCGGGCGCCGCAAACGTTGATGAGTTTCATGGCGGTCTCGCTCAATCAAAGAAACGATAATAGAAAATGGCGCCGAGGGCCTTGACTCCGTCCCACCAGGTGATTTTCTTTCCTTCTTCATAGGATCGACCGGCGTAACCGATTCCGACCTCGTAGATGCGACATCGCTTTCGGGCGACTTTGGCGGTGATTTCAGGCTCGAACGCGAACCGGTCCGATCGGATCCGAATGCTCTTGATCACCGACGCCCGGAAGACTTTGTAGCACGTTTCCATGTCGGTCAGATTCAAATTGGTCATCATGTTGGACATCAGCGTGAGCATCTGATTTCCGATCATGTGCCAGAAAAACAACACGCGATGGGCTTCGCTGCCGACGAACCGCGAACCATAGACGACGTCGGCTCTTCCTTCGAGAATGGGTTGCAACAGACGCGGGTAATCGCGCGGATCGTATTCCAGATCGGCGTCCTGAATCAAAACGATTTCACCGGTGGCCGCCGCAAAACCGGTTCGGAGCGCTGCGCCTTTACCCATGTTGCGTTCATGCATCATCGCCACGATTTCGATCTGAGGATACGTTTGTTTGATGGATGCATACAGGTCGCGCGTGCCGTCGGTGCTGAAGTCGTCCACGAGGATCAACTGTTTTGCGAGCGGAAGTTCGACGGCAATCACTCGCTTGAGTATTTCTTCGAGCGTCTCTCGCTCGTTATATACGGGAATGACCACGGACAGAGTTTTGAATGTTTCCAGGTTCATCTAGAATTCCTTAGGTTCGTTTAGCACGACGCCTGCGAGGTGCTCAATCGACAAACGAACGGATCGAAACATTATCTCAAATATGCGTGATAGTACAAATCCGGACCGACGCGTCGGATTTCGACGGATTTTAGGATCGATGCGTTGCGGATGCGAAGAATCCCCCGACCGGACAGGGGTGAAATCGCCGCCCGGCCGCCGATCAGTTTCGGCGCGATGAACACGTGAATTTCGTCGATCAGGTGCTCGTCAAAAGCATAGCCAAGGACTTTTCCGCCTCCTTCGATCAGCACATTGGTCATTCCGCGTTCATACAGACGTCGCAAAACTTGTCGGAGCGGGATTCCCTCGGATGTGGGTCGGACGGATTCAACCTGAACAAAACGGCTGCGAAGTTGTTTTGCTTTTGGGGAGCGGGAATATTTCGGTGACGTGAAAATCAGCGTCGGCCATTTGTTGGCCGTCTGCACGACCAGGGCCGACATCGGAGTTCGCAGGTGCGTATCAAGGATGACGCGTGTAGCAATTCGGCGCGGCGCACCGTCGCGACAGTTCAACATCGGGTCGTCTTTCAGGATCGTTCCGATTCCGACAAGAACAGCGTCCACTCGGCTTCTCAATTCGTGAACCATCCGTCTCGAAGATTCGCAGCTGATCCATTTCGAATCGCCGGTGTGGGTGGCGATTTTTCCGTCGATGCTTTGCGCCCATTTGGCAATGACATAAGGCAGTTTCTGCGTACACCGTTTGAGATAGGGGGCATTGAGCTGAATCGCCTCCGACTGGAGCAGACCGACGTGGGTTTTGATCCCCGCCCGCCGAAGTTGCGACAAACCCTTACCCGCCACGCGAGGATTGGGGTCTTTCGTGGCGGCGAACACTTCGGAAACTTCCGCCCGGATCAATGCCTCCGTGCACGGCGGCGTCTTCCCGAAATAGTTGCATGGTTCGAGCGTAACGTAGGCGACGGTGCCGCGTGTGCGGTTTCCCGCCCGGCGCAAGGCGTCCACCTCCGCATGAGGTCCGCCAAAATAATGATGGTAACCTTCGGCGATGATCCGGTCGTTTTTGACCAGTACGCATCCGACCATCGGATTGGGTTCGACGAATCCCTGTCCACGCCGGGCCAAACGAAGCGCCCGACGCATCAGGTCTTCATCCTGAGATGAAAGGGGGTGACGACTCACGTTCGGGCTCTATTTGAGAAGACTTTTCTTTAGGACCAAAAAATGAATAGAACATCAATAGTACAAATCCGATGACCAGCCAGACGTCCGCCCCGTTGAAAATCCACGGCCACAATTTGAAACGTCCGACCGCCACGTCGATGCTCAAAAAATCACGGACTTGGCCTCCGATGAAAATCCGATCGAAAAGATTCCCCACGGCGCCTCCGAGAATGAAACCCAGACTGACGTGAAACAATCCGTGACGGCTGCTGCTTCTCGCGAACACATAAATCACCAGCGCAAACGCCACGATGGAGGCGAAGATGAACAAACCCGCCTGATTCTGACCCAAACCGAACAACGCGCCTTTGTTCAGCGACGTCTTGAGAGAAAAAACGTTCGAAATCAGCACGATGCGTCGGCCCGAAACCAGCGATGAAAACGCCCATTGCTTCGATCCAAGATCGAGTCCGAGTCCCACCAGTGTGATGAGCCACAAGCGGATGTGCGCATACGGCGAATACCATGCCGGACGAGAATCCGGCGCGTCTTCGACCGATGATGCGAGTGGAATTTCGCGTGGATTCGTCATGTTCACCGGTTACCGAACCAGACCTTTTTCTTTTTGACGGGCATACTCGATGCAATAGCGGGCCCACGGTTTGGCGAGGAGTCGGGCCTTGGTGATGAGTTGGCCGGTGGCTTCGCAGACACCGAAAGTTTTATTCTCGATCCGCTCCAGTGCGGCGTCAATTTCGCGGAGCAATTCTCGCTCCGTTGCCATCAGTTCCAGTGCAAAATCCTGCTCCCAGGTGTCGGAACCGACGTCCGCCATGTGAATCGGCATGTGGGAATTGTCGGAATTGGTGCCGTTTTTGTTGAGGGCGCCGTCTTCAAGGGATCGCACGTTTCCCACCAGTTCTGATCGCTTGTCCAGAAGCAACTTACGAAACGCTTCCAGGTCCGCCGGCGTCAGTGAAGTTTGCTGAGGCGGTTTGGGTTCTGCCAATGGAGTCGGAATCGAGCGCGCCGCGGAAGGTGTCGCCACCGCCGCTGACTTGGTTGATGGTTTGGTTTTCGGCGGTGCCGGTGATTGCGATTTCTCAGAAGGTTTCGTTTTGGGAGGCGGAGGCGCGGGTTTTGCTGCGGCGGTTGCGTCCTTAGCCTTTTTCGGAGGCGATGGCGCTTTGGGTCGGCTGGTGGTCTTCTTCGTCGGTTTCCTGGGCACTGACCGTATCCTTCCTCGAATCTAACCGAATGGTATCAATGACTTTGTGCTCATCCAAGACCCTTCATTCTAGGTTGAATTATCCGAAAAGTCAAGTTGAGGTCATCAGGTCCATAGGAACGCACTGACCCTGATTCCGTCAATCCATGAAGATATGATAGGAGGTGCCCACCAGCAAGAGCAGGTTATCACTGGGCTTCCTTCGTAATGTGCAATTCCGAAACGCTATTCCACATTCAATCGCTTCAAAAATTCCTGAACCTCGAAACTCCTGAATCCCCCAAACTCCTAAACTTTTGAACTCTTGAACCCCTAAACTCCCGAACTCCTAAACTCTTTTTCATCCTTTCACTTCGTATTCGGCATCGATCACGTCGTCATCTTTTCCCTTCTTGGCAGAACCCTCTGTGCTCGCCCCGCTGGTTTCAGTTCCGGCTGCGGAATGAGCGCCGTGCTGTTTCGCTGCCTGCTCGTACATGATCTTTCCAATCATCTGCGATGCCGACATCAGGTTTTCCATGCTCTTCTTGATCGCGCTCGTATCGTCGCCTTTGATGACTTCCTTGAGTTGATTGAGCGCCGCCTCGACCTTGCCTCGCTCGTCGGCCGGAACCTTGTCTCCGTGCTCTTTGAGCGTCTGCTCGGTCGTGTACAACATGTGGTCCGCCTGATTTCGCGTTTCTACCAGTTCGCGTTTCTTCCGATCCTGTTCGGCAAACTGGTCCGCATCGTGTTTCATCCGATCGATCTCCGCCTGATTCAGACCCGATGAACCCTTGATCTCGATCTTGTTCTCGCGGCTGGTCGCTTTGTCTTTGGCCGTGACCGTCAGGATGCCGTTGGCGTCGATGTCAAACGTCACATCGATTTGCGGCGTACCCCGGGACGCCGGCGGTATCCCCGTCAGATTGAACATCCCCAGCGACCGATTGTCCCCCGCCATCTCGCGTTCACCCTGCATCACATGGATCGTCACTTCCGTCTGACCGTCAGCCGCCGTGCTGAACGTCTCGCTTTTGCTGGTTGGAATCGTGGTGTTGCGATGAATCAATTTGGTCATGACCCCGCCGAGCGTCTCGACGCCCAGCGTCAACGGCGTTACGTCAAGCAGTACGATGTCGTCCTTCTCCCCCGCCAGCACCGCCGCCTGAACCGCCGCCCCAACCCCCACGACTTCGTCAGGGTTAATGCTCTTGTTCGGTTCCTTGTTGAAAATCTCCTTCACCATCGCCTGAACCGCCGGCATCCGCGTCGCACCACCCACCAGAACCACTTCGTCGATGTCTTTGTCGCTCATCTTGGCGTCTTTCATCGCCTGCAAAACCGGATTCCGGCATCGCGCGGTCAAAGACGTGCTAAGTTGTTCGAACTTGCTTCGGCTCAGCGTGATTTGAAGGTGTTTCGGACCGGCCTGATCGGCGGTAATGAACGGCAAATTGATCGTCGTTTCCTGAACCGTCGAGAGTTCGCATTTGGCCTTTTCGCAGGCTTCTTTCAGTCGCTGCAACGCCATCGGGTCTTTGCGCAAATCGATGCCTTCCTGCTTGCGAAACTCATCCGCCACGTAATGAATCAGACATTCGTCATAATCGTCCCCGCCCAGGTGAGTGTCCCCGTTCGTGCTCAACACCTCGAACACGTTATCCCCGATGTCGAGGATGCTGATGTCGAACGTTCCGCCTCCCAGATCGAACACGGCGATTTTCTGGTTGATTTTTCTCCCCAAACCATACGCCAGCGCCGCCGCGGTCGGCTCGTTGATGATTCGTTCGACTTTCAGGCCCGCAATTTCACCTGCGTCTTTCGTGGCCTTGCGCTGCGAGTCGTTGAAATATGCGGGCACGGTGATGACC
>CAIVHJ010000343.1 GCA_903905665.1 uncultured Phycisphaerales bacterium | reverse complement strand
CTGCGGTCTCTGTGTTCTCTGTGGTGAAATCTTCCAGTTTCAATTTTTCGCCTTACGGACAAACCGTTCCGATCCGCGCCACGAACGGGTCGATGTCCGCGAACGATACCGTCCCGCTGCTATTGCAGTCTGCGTTGAGCCACGGACAATTCGGATGGTGCCACTGCGCCTGACCGCCCAGCGCCTCCACAAACGGATCGATGTCCGCAAACGTCACCCTTCCGTCGCAGTTCATATCCCCCGGACACAACTGCGGACCCTCGCACGCATCACCAATTCCATCTTCGTCGCTATCGAGTTGATCAGAATTGCTAATCGTCGGACAGTTGTCACACGCATCGCCAAAGGAATCATTGTCGCTGTCGAGTTGATCAGGATTACTATTCGCCGGACAGTTGTCGCACACATTACCGATTCCGTCGCCGTCGCTGTCGAGTTGAGTCGGATTGGTAACCCACGGGCAGTTGTCGCACGCGTCCCCAAAGTCGTCATGATCAATATCTTCATTATTCTTGCTGCAGATTCCATTGCCCGGGGTAGTGTCGCATTGGGTATCGCTCATGCATGCCATCCCAACATGACCGTCAGTGCAGGTTCCTCCGAACGACCCATTGGGCACGCTGGGGCAGGTATCGCAACTTGCGGACAAACCGTCATGGTCAGCGTCAGTCTCCAGTTCTCCACAAATCAGCATGGCTCCGCTGTCGCAGCCCTTCGTACACCAGTAAGCTCCGTTGCAGTCTTCCATCTGACAATCATCGGGAATCCCGTCTTGATTGCAGTCCATCACCTGTCCATTCAATATTTCACAGATATCGCCGATGCCGTTGCCGTTACAATCCAATTGATCTGGATTACCAGCCATGGGGCAGTTATCGCAGATATCGCCGATGCCGTCGCAATCGACATCCGGTTGCCACAAATCTCCGACGTTTAAGCCAAATACCGTGTGCGCACAATTGTACATCGAACCTCCGTCATACGGGACTTCGGGATTGTAAACATCCGGGCAGTTGTCCTCCGCCGCCGGAACACCGTCCGAAACATGAAGCCGCAAACCCCACGACGTCACCGATCCGGTCAGCCCCAGGTACAAATCAAATGCCTGGAGCGACCACGTCCCCGCAAGCGTCCGTCCCACAAATTGGCCCATGACATCCGGCGCGGGACGGTACTCTCCCTCAATTTCTTGACCTGGCTGATATTGCGACCCGATGACCTGTGCGGCACTGTCATCGAGTACCACGTTAAATCCAGAGGCTTGGTATCCAACACTGTTGATCGTAAGGCTTTCGACATAGTTGCCGGACGTATTCGTGTGACCCAACTCAAAAACAAGTTGTCCGTCGTAGGGATGGTTCACTCTTAATATCAGATCGGCGTCGCAGATGGTCGCTGACTCTGAGTAGGGAATATAATCACAGTTGCTGTTGCTGTTATTGTTTTCGTTTATGCAATAATCAAACGTCACACCGTTATAGTTATGATCCGGAATTGGCCCACCCGGAAGGTTGTCGATGACCAGCAGATCGCAGTCAGTGGTCATGACGTGGCGATCATTTTCCGCCGCAAGCCGACTGCTCTTGGTCCCCACAGCCACTGCAGATGCTGCCGTTTTCGCTATCGGTTGCGCAGCGGCGGTGCTGTCCAGCGAACCGGTTTTCTTCGCTCCGGTAGCAGCACCAACCGACACAGTCCCTGAAACCGTTCCACCGACGGCATTTGACACCGTTCCTGAATCCGTCCCGCTGCTCACAGAACCCGATGCGTTGGTCCCCGAAACGCTGCCTTGCACCATTCCGGAACCAGACCCGCTGCCCAAACTCGACATCGTTCCAGAACCGCTCCCCCCGGTAGTACCCGACCCGCTGGATTCCGATGATGCCTGCTGCGAATTCAGGTATGCAGCGAAGTCCTGACAAGGCATGAAGCCGTAAAGCGTCTCCCCCGCCAGCATGGGACCCTCATCAGCAAGTTCATAACCCCCATATGGGTTAATTTTGACGAAGACAAGGTCCGGCGTATGAATGTTGCCGTATCCGTCGTCGATGCTTGCGCCAATCGAAGCGCAGGAAAAACCCGGATTCGATTGTCCGGCGGCTCGTACCGCCGCGGGTTTGTTAGTTCCCCACGGGATGAACTTGATCGCCACAAGCGCCAGTGCGATGATCAGAATTTGAATTTTTCTGCTTCGGAACATAAACATTTCCCCTAAATATGGCTCCTGAGCCTTCTTGCCGCATGACATGGGCATTTGCCCTTTGCCTTCCGGCTACCGGCTGCCTGCTACCCGCTATCGGCTTTTTATTCTTTCCCCAGTTATGTGCGATCAGGCACGCCAAAAAGACAACACCACCGAGATCATAGAGTTCACAGAGGAGAAAATTAGATTTTCCCCTCTCTGTGCTCTCCGTGTGCTCCGTGGTTTATCCCACGCTCTGGTTGTGCCTGTCCTCATCAACCTACAATACAGTTCCCCCTCGACGCCAATGGATTCCGAGATTTTCTGCTGTCTTCCCCTTATCAGACCGTCCGAAAAAAATTTAACCGCTGAGCACGCAGAGACCACGGAGAAAAAATAAATTGAAAATGAAAAATGGAGAATGGAAAATTGAAGAAAGAGAAAGGCGGAAAGGGGGAATCACAAAACTCCAGTTTTGTGGCTCCGACCTATAACCTAACATCTGTCACCTAACACCTATTACCTTCTTCCTTCCCGCTACCGGCTTCCTTTCCCACGCCAACCCTACGGGGTGCAAGTGTTTACCACTAACTGCGGGTGATCGTAACTGATCGGCGCCGGTGCCGCGAGGTTCACCAAATTCGTCAAGTCACTCCCCCACACATTGATATTGAACGTCCCCGTCATTTGATTTGCAAACCAACCATAGGTATCAGCACCGTCCTTTGTACAGGGGGCACAGTGGCCGTCATTGCATACACTCGCTTGCCGACTGTCAGTAGACGGAAAAGTGTCCGTCTTGAATGGGTTTTTCGGTATTTCACGCAGATAGGGGCCGTATGCCGTATTTGGGAGTATTTGACCAACGCTATTTGTTGTCTGAAGTAGCTGGTCTTTAAAACTTGCTGCGTCGGGATCCACAGTACCGGTTTTTCCAGGATATTGTCCATGGTCTGCTTTGTAGAGTTGCATGGCGTCGTTGACGATTTTGAGGGATTCGGCGACGGCTTTGGCCTGCGCGCCTTCGGTGGCTTTGCTGAATCGCGGCACCGCAATCGCCGCAATGATCCCGATGATCACGATGACGATCACAAGTTCAACCAGAGAAAATGCGGAATGATCAGAGCCGCGACCGTGAGGGAGCGTGTCTTTGAATGCGGAATCATCAGAGACGCGACTGTTAAGGAGCGTGTCTTTGATTGCGGCGTTAGAATTGCGGATTTCTGAATTCATCCTTCAACATTCCTCATTCATCATTTCTTCCTTTTCTCTTTTTGCTTTCCTTAATCTTCCCTTCTCAATTCTTCATTCTTAATTCTCAATTTTTTCTCTTTTCTCTTTCTTTATTTTTCCATTTTCAATTTCTTCATTTGTTTTCTTCTCTGCGCCCTCTGCGTTCTCTGCGCGATGAATTCCTCCATTCCACACTCCGAAATCCGAATTCCGCATTCCCTACTCCTTCCCATCTCGATTTATCGG
>CAIVHJ010000342.1 GCA_903905665.1 uncultured Phycisphaerales bacterium | reverse complement strand
CACAAAGCGAGCAGCGGGCAGCAGGGTAAACAGGTCGATGGCACAAGGGGAACGAACGGGTTCTCCGGCGACGGATTGGAGGGATGCTATTTCTTCGATCCAAAGAAACGCTTTTCGATCGCATTGCAACATTCTTTGACGCATGGATTGTCCGCCTGCCGGAGAACGTACTTGTCACTCATACCGGTCTTGTGACCGGCGATGAATTTGGCGTGATGGGCATTACTTTATTGGGCGATATAGGCACGGTTTCGCCACTGAAATAATGATGTCCAATTAGATTCACCAAATCTGCGAGGAAGTATTCGTCCTGTTCCCCAGTGTAGAATTTATTGGTATTGTTTTCATCGTGACCAAGAAACTCGGAGCGTAATTCCTTCATTGTGTTGCTTCGCTTGTTTAATGTTGGACCGATGTTCCGAAGATGTTTCAACGACCAGTTTTCAGCATCTTTAATTCCCTTGCGTATTCGGTTATATCCCTTACACAAGACCGGTGTGGTAAATTGCTTTCGAGCGTCATTAAGAAAAATAACGCCAGTATCATTACGTTCATATTCCCTGAATTGCATCAGAGCTTTGACGGTAGAGGGCAACAAGGGAGTTAGCCGTGGTATAGGCTGACCCTTAAGGTGTGCCGTTTTCCTACGTGGGAAATCCATGTAAGGAAATTCTGATTCTAGGTTTCTCAAATTCTTCCACGATATTCGTGCAACATCTACATCATCCAATCCACAGTTAGCAGCCAATCTAAAAATCGCCGCCCACATCATTCCTGTGCGTTGCAGTCGTTTAGCTTGTTTGATGTTATTCATTCGTTGTAATTTTATTGTGGCATCACCAGTAACAGGCAGAGTTTCGGCGTATTCTTCTGGATTGATAAGTGCCAGGAATTCCGCCCTTTCAACCAACTGGTGGAACATTTCAATTGGCATAGGTTGACGATTCTTGCGATCAGAAGCCTCAGGAACTTTGTCCCACTGACTCATCCATTTGTACATTCCTTCGGGAAACGGCCATTCCGTCTTACGTATCAGCAGCCGGAAGACTCTCTGAACACAGCTGAATTGACGATTATGCCACATACCTGACGCTTTCTTGTATTCAGCGTTCACATGTTGACCGTAATTCAGAAAATCACTTCTTTGTAGTTTATCAATGGTTTTATTGCCGACCACTTTAATAAACTTGGAAAAGATGCTTGTAACTTCCAGAATTGTTTCATCCTTGAGTGGTCTCATCCCTTCATTCTTCAAAATGCCCCATTGTCTAAGGCAATTCACTAACGTGATCTGACACGTGGGAGCATCGCTCATCTTTTTTGGGTACCAGTTCGGCGACCAGGATGATCCCCACATCGCTTTGTCAAGTGCTACTTCGGCCTCTTCCTCCTTACCGGGATTTTGTCTTAACCATTCGGGATTTACAATTGTTGTTTCCCCTCGCATCCTCTGACTGTAGAATGGTTCCATGCAATCATTTATCATCTGCATTGGATAATCTAACATTTTCAACACTTCGATTTGTTGGCTCCACGTTCTGGCGTGTCTCCAAGCTTCAATAATGACATCAGTAAGTTCCTGATCACAATCAATCTTTGAAGCCAGGTCCTCTCTCGCCTGATCAAAACTCATCGCATCAACTTCGATGAGCATAGGAACATGTGTCAGTTCCGCAATTTTGCGATTCAACTCCTCCGGGCTGGTCTCGGCAACTGCCCTAAGAATCCTGACCCGCCGCATAGCCTCGGTATGGTCAGTGACGCCCTTAAGTCCCTGAAGCATCATTTGTGAACTTTTCTTATCTTTGGTAAGGTAAACTTTGCATCTTTTGTTTTTTGCTGAATAATCGACACGGGTATAGAAGCGATCACCATCTTTGGGTAGATTCGGTGAGCTGTCTTGGAAATTTGTTGCTAAGCGAGGTCTCCCCATGAACTTACTCCTGATCCTTAGAAATAGTCATCAATCTAAGTATAGGAGAAATCGTTTATTATCTCAAGTATTGTCTCATTTGAAAAGATGTCTTATCCGTACTGATTTGAAGATTTTATAACTGCTTGTAATACAAGAAGTTGCTATTGAGATAATACTTTTGCGCCCGTAGCTCAGTAGGATAGAGCAGCGGTTTCCTAAACCGCAGGTCGTGCGTTCAAATCGCGCCGGGCGCGTTGATGCAATCGTGTGATTGGTTGTCCATGTTGCTGTTATCTTGTTGCGTTTTCAAAAACTCGTGTCAATCCACCGGAGTTCATCCGTCGGCAATGGGGCATCCATCAGGAATCTCTTTGTCGCCCCACGTTTCGGAATGATCTTCACCCGACAGAATCGAAACCGAAAAACCGATCTAAACCGTATTTTTCTGGAGCGCAGAGGCGGCTTCACGATCGACCAGCCAGATCACGTCGCCGTTGATCGAGCGGATGCCCTGCGCGGGACGTCGAGGAATATCAATCGGATCGTCATGAATCGATCGAAGGGCTTCGGCTTTCTCAGGACCGGTCACCAGAAACAGGATTCTACGCGACCGGTTGAAAACCGGGAAGGTCAGGGTGATGCGATCGGTTCCGGGTTGAGAGAGGTGAATGGGGATACACAACCGGTCACAGGCGAGTAACGCCTCAGAGTTGGGAAATAATGAAGCGGTATGGCTGTCTGTTCCCAGACCCAAAAGCACCAGATCAAATCGGACGCTACGAATCGCTTGTTCATACTGCAGAGCGGCGGTGGGGGCGTCCAGTTCTGCCGGGATTCGATGAACTTGATTCGGAAGGATCGGGACCGAAGTTAGAAATGTATCGGAAGCCATTTTGTAATTGCTGTCGGGGTGATCCGGTGGAACGCACCGCTCATCGCCGAAATAAATCCGGACTTGGCTCCACCTGATTTTCTCCCGGTCCGTTGCAGCCAGCAGAGAATAGGTCGGCTTGGGAGTGGAACCGCCGGAAAGACAGAAATGAAAACATCGTCGCGTTTGAATGGCGCTCGCGGCGCTTTCGACGATCAGTTCCGACGCCGCCCGTGCCACCTCGGTGGGGGATTGAAATACCCGAATCTTCGCATCAGCGATCATGGTGCAACGACGCGCCGTTGACCCAGCTGCGTCCCTCCTGCTTCAGCAATGCATCGGCCTCCGCCGGTCCCCAGCTGCCACGCGGATATTGCGGAAGCAGGGAACTTGCGGTTCGAGCCGACCAGCCCTCGATCACGGGGTCAATGATCTGCCAGGCGCGTTCGATTTCGTCTTGTCGGATGAAGAGCGATGCATCCCCTTTGATCGCGTCCAGCAACAGGCGTTCATAGGAATCCAAAACCGGAATCTTTTCGTAAGAGTCGCGATAATGGAAATACAGATTGGATTCGTGAAGTTTCATTCCGGCGTCGGGAACTTTAGTCATGAACGTAAGGTGGATGCCTTCGTCCGGTTGAACGGTGACCACCAGTTGATTACAGTGCAGCGTTTCGCCGCGCGGGACGTCGAAGATCATGTGGGGGGGGCAGCGGAACTGAATCACCGCCTCCGACATTTTTGCCGCCATCGCCTTGCCGCTGCGCAGATAAAACGGGACATCCTGCCATCGCCAGTTGTCGATGTTCAGCCGAAGGGCGGCGAACGTCGGGGTCCGCGAATCGGGCGCCACACCCGACTCGGAATGATATCCCTGATATTGTCCCAATACGGAGTATTGTTCCACGTCGTCGCTTTTCGGCAGGCGCACGGCATCGAGGACTTTCACTTTTTCGTCCCGGAGGGTATTGGCTTCAAAGCGGCTCGGAATTTCCATCGCGATCAGCGTCAACAACTGCAGCAGGTGATTCTGAAACACGTCCCGAAGAACCCCGGCGGTTTCGTAATAACCGGCACGCGATCCGATGCCGCCCGCCTCGGCGACAGTGATCTGAACGTGCTCGATAAAATTGCGGTTCCATACCGGCTCGAAGATCGTATTGGCAAAGCGCAGCACCAAGAGGTTTTGTATGGTCTCTTTTCCTAGATAGTGGTCGATTCGATAGACCTGAGATTCGTCGAACACGGCATGAAGTTTTTGGTTCAAAACCCGGGTCGAAGTCAAATCCCGTCCAAATGGTTTTTCGATGATGATGCGTCGCCAACCCCCGTCGGGGCGAGCCATCCCCGCCTTGCCCAAATACTCGATCGTGTGCAAATACAGTTCCGGGGCCAGCGCGAGATAATAAATGCGCCGCGAGGGATTGGAACCCTCTAGTTCGCGAACGGCTTGTTCGATCAGGGGGTAGCTCGCCTCTTTCGATACGTCCGCCGCATAATAATGAACGGAGGGAGCGAATTCGGACCACGAGGACGCGACATTTTCCTTACCCAGCACTTCGGAAGAACTCGAAAGCAACCGTTTCCGAAACGCCTCATCGGACATCGGAGTGCGCGAAATGCCGAGAATTTGCGTTCGGGGAGGCAGGCGTTTTTTGACGAAATTTTCATACAGCGCGGGGATGAGCTTATGCGAGGTCAGATCGCCCGAAGCGCCGAAAATCACGATGGTCGTTGCGGAGTCCATGGTTTCCTTTCTGTCTAACGGATTTGAACCTCGTTGCCCCCGCCTGTCCAGTCGGTGTGGAAAAACTGCCCGCGCGGCCGATCGATGCGTTCATACGTGTGGGCCCCGAAATAATCTCGCTGCGCCTGCAACAGATTGGTCGGCAACTGGGCGCTTCGATAACCGTCAAAATAGGTCAGCGCCGAGGACATAGCCGGCATCGGAATTCCGTGTTGGATTCCGTGGGCCACGATCCGTCGCCAGGCCGGCTGGGCGTTTTTCAGCACGTCGGCGAAAAACGGATCCAACATCAAATTCATGAGTTGTGGATTCCGGTCACAGGCTTCCTTGATTTTATCGAGAAAAGCCGAACGAATGATGCATCCGGCCCGCCACAATAGCGCGATCCTGCCATAGTTCAGATTCCAATGATATTCCCGATCCGCCGCGCGCATCAACGCATAACCCTGGGCATAACTCACCATCTTGGACGCATACAGCGATTGTTCCAGGTCTTCGATCAGGGCCCGGCCGTCTTGTACTGAATCCGACGCAGTCCCCCCCAAAATTTTAGCCGCCAGTTGCCGTTCCTCTTTCAGAGTCGAAAGGTCTCTGGCCAAAACGGCTTCGGCGATGAGCGTCACGGGTTGTATGAGTTCGAGCGCGGCGTCCACCGTCCACTGACCCGTTCCCTTCTGACCCGCCACGTCCAGAATTTTATCGAGCATCGCACTCCCGTCGGGCGCCCGATAGCGAAGAATTTTTCCGGTGATCTCGATCAGATAAGATTTGAGTTCTCCCCGATTCCACCGGTCAAAGACTTCTGAAATCTCCTTCAGAGACATGTTCATCCCAAGCTTCATGATGTCGTAGGCTTCGCAGATCAACTGCATGTCGCCATATTCGATGCCGTTGTGAATCATTTTCACGAAATGTCCGGCGCCCCCCTCACCGACCCAGTCGCAACACACGTCGCCGTTTTCGGTCCTGGCGGCGATCGCCTGCAAAATCGGCTTGACGTGTTCCCACGCTCCCGGCGAACCCCCGGGCATGATCGAAGGACCGTTCAGCGCGCCTTCTTCTCCGCCCGAAATCCCCGTCCCGATAAAGTTCAGGCCCTTTTCACCCAAAAATTTCGTCCGGCGATTCGTATCCGGATAGTGAGAATTTCCTCCGTCGATCAGAATATCCCCGAGGGCCAAATGAGGAAGCAAATCCCGGATGCATTCATCAACGGGCTCACCCGCCGGAATCATCAGGAGGATTTTTCGGGGCTTTTGCAGGCAAGCGGTCAATTCCGAGAGGCTTGCAACACCGATCATGTTTTTGTGGCGCGCTTTGCCTGCGAGATAACTTTGAACCTTGTCCGGATTCCGACCGTAGATCGCAACCGAGTACCCGTGCCGTTCGATGTTCAGCGCCAGATTCTGCCCCATGACTCCGATGCCGATCAACCCAATCGAGAATTGTTTGTCACTCATGACAGGCCCTCACAGAAATAATCATAATCATGACAGTGTAGAGGCCATTTCACAAGTATTCTTTAAAATACTCCTGCCGGCATAAAGATTTCATAAAAGACTTCTTCAACTTCACAACAAGAACCACCGTTGAGAAAGTAGCTAAAACATTATTCTGCGATTGGAGAGGCGATTCTCACACCACCGAGCACGAGGACGACGAAGCTGAATCAGTGGGGGACCGAAGCGCGAGAAAAAGGACGATAGCGGGGACGACGGCAGTCAGAAGTGCAGCCAGGGCCACAGCCGCCAGTTCGGCACTCAGTCCGTTGTGAACAAAACTGAAAAAACGAATCGACAAAGTCTGTTCGCCGGGAATGGAAATCAGATAGGTGCAGTTGAGTTCCGCCATCGACACGATCAACACGACCAGACCCACCAGACCCGCCGACCGCCGGCACTGGGGCCAATACACCGACCGCAACCGATCCCACCACCGGGCCCCGTCCAGGCTCAGTAATTCATCCCATTCTCGCGGAATCCGGCGAACGGCAGGAAGCATCATCAGAACCGCCAGCGGCGTCCACTTCAAACCCAGCGTCAGAACGTACATCCACACGGAATCCCGGAACCAGCTGACGGGGTCTTCGCTGAATCCGATATTCGTCCAGGCCTCCACCCACCATGTCGGCGAAGCCGTATTGAAAAGTGACAACAGCGACATCGCCAGCGTCGGGGCCGGAACCGCCATAAGCCCCAGAATCGCCGCACCGACCCACCAGCGTCCCCATCGACTTTTTCCGAACATCCACGCCAAACCTACCGACAATCCACCCAACACCATCGCCGTCAGCACGGCCACGAGAACGGAGGTTATCCAGTCGGGTCGGATCGCAATCCAGTCCCGCCACAACCGCCAACTGCAGAGCGATTCCCCGACGGGCAACAGATGTTTCACGATCCACCAGAGAGAAACGACGAGTGCACCGGCAACGATCAGCGAGACGGTCCACGAAAAAACGGTCCCCCATCTTCCAGATGAAATTCGGCGTGCACGAGAAGCAGACCAGCCCGTTGACAAAGGATTCGCCCAGCGGCCTCCAAGACGATGCAGCGCCCACAAACCTCCCAACGCCAGCAACCCGATCGGCAACGATACCACGAAGGGAGTCACTCGCTCGCCGTAATGGGCGTACTGTGTAAAAATTTCTTCAGCGAAGCAGCGAATATTGAGCAGATCGGTAATCGTGTAATCTGTAATCGCCCACAAAAACAAAATCATGGCCGTGGCTGAGATGCTCCAACTCGAGCGAGGCAGCGTCACATGGCGAAACATTCCCCATGTCGAGGTGTCCAATAAAGCCGCCTCTTCAAGTTCAGGTTCGACGGATCGAAAACCCAGTCCCACCAGGAGCGCCGTCCATGGAATGGAAACCAATCCTTGCACGACACCGGCAGTGACAACCGCCGTGAATGTTATTTCGAGAAATAATCGGATTCCCAGCGTGGTCATAACCGCGGTGGCCATGACGTACGTCGGGATACACAACCACAAAATAACCAGGAACATTAAAGCCGATTTCGCTGCCCCCTCCATACGAAATGCCAAAAAACCAAGCACGATTCCCACCACCAGAGCAATTCCCACCGCCGTGATCCCGATCAGTGCACTATTGCGAAGCAGATCGAGCCACCGAAGCAAAGTCCCGGAATCAAGCAGGATCGCCGACCATTTTGCGAACGAGAATCGACCATCGACGCGGATCGATTGCAGAAACAGCATCACCGGCACGAACAGCGCAAGGACCAACCAACCGACGTGAAGTGCACCAAGGAAGACAGAGGCAAAACATCCACGAACGCGATTGTCCAATTGTCTCAACCGCATAACATCCATCTTACTCCCTTCGCTGGAAGTGCATAACTACTTGGCCTATAATAAGATGCCGATAGTAAAACAGGACGAAAGGAATCTGCCGATCGTATCCTTGACAGGCATGTTGGGCTTCGTAACAATTTGTTTGTTGCGGGATGTTGACCCAACGTCCTGTCTTCAAAAGAGTTGCGAAAACTGCTTTGCTTCTTTCGTAAATTGCGGGGGCATCAAAAGTTTGTACGTTTGATATATTTAGACTCCAACACAGAGAATCAATGCGCACTCCTTCGGTGGGTACGTATTTTCCCTGACAGGAAGGACTCTTCCATGAAACAAGCGGCTCATTCTCAAGCGTTGTTCGGTATGAAATCGCTCTGCTCGGCGGGTGTGATTTCGTTGCTGGTCTGCTCGATGCTGCTGGCCGATGCCGGTGAACGAGTGCCATTCATGAAAGATCGCGGCAAGGTTCAGAGCTATATCGAAAAAACCAACAAGGTGCTGTTGCTGACGGACGGTTCGCAGTCGCTTGTGCAGCATTCCACAACACTGGCGACCGAGGGCCTCGGGACCGGTCTTTCGTCGCTCGGAAAATCTGCGCGTACTTACGTCGTGGATGTCAACGAGATCACTCCGGAACTTCTCAATCAATTGCAGCAGATTCCCGGTGTCAAATCCGTTTATCCTGTTTATCTGATGGACGGCCAGCCAATCGGAGTGACGCAGGATGTTGTCATCAAAGCGGCTGCGGATACGACTACAAGTCAGATTCAGGAACTGGCAGACGAATTCGGTCTGGATCTCAGAACGGACGGACCGGATCTTCCACCGGGGGTTTATTTGCTGCGAATTCCCTCCGGTGCGAACATGGACGCCATGGAAAAAGCCGCCACCATGACCGGTGATTCACGAATCGCATGGGTATCTGCCGATGCCATCGCCCAGACCATTACTACGCAGGCTACCGGCATTCAGGATCCCCTGTTCAAATATCAATGGCATCTCAGCGCCAACAGCTACGGCAAAAACGATATTGATGCTCTGGGTGCGTGGGCGATTACTCTGGGGCAGGGTGTGATCGTGGGAGAGCACGACAGCGGTGTGGAACTGACGCATCCTGATCTGATGCCGAACTTCATCGGTGTCAGTTCCAGCGCCGTGCCCGGTCGTAGCGATGCCAGTGTTTATGATCCAACAAATGATAAACTGTGGCACGGCACTGCCGTCATGGGACTGATTGCGGCTGCCGCCAACTCCATTGGAGTACGTGGTGTGGCGCCGCAAGCCCAATGGACCGCCACGAGCGGTGTGGAGGAGGCAGCACCGTACAGCGGAATAGCAGCTTGCTACACTTTCGCGAAAGACCAGAACGTCTCCGTTCACAACAACAGCTGGGGATTTAACGTCGTGGGAATGCACCCGGATGTGATCGTAGAAGCCATCCAGGACGTGACCTCGAACGGACGGGCAGGAAAGGGGATGGTCGTGTTGTTCGCCATGGGCAATGGAGACCCCAACACAGGGATAGGATTAGAAGTCCACTCGGGAGACGGATTCGCGGACCTGCCGTATGTAATCGGCGTCGGTGCCGTCGCAGAGTCGGATACCATCGCGAGTTACAGCAATTTTGGCTACGTCATGGACATCATGGGACCTTCGGGAGACTTTGGTATTGGCTTGGCCACCACCGACATGCTGGGTCCATTATATGGTTACGATCGTGATAATATTTTCATCAAGGATCCGGATTACACGGACCAGTTTAGTGGAACCTCCGGTGCGACACCCGTCGTGTCCGGGGTCGCCGCTCTGATGCTGGCAGCCAACCCGACCTTGAACCGCTATCAGGTGCGCCAGATTCTGGTTCATACGACGGAGCAAGTCAGCGCGGATGAGGCGCAATATAGCAGCACTGAAGGAATCAGCAAATGGTATGCCTACGGACGCGTGAACGCCGCCAATGCCGTAAAAGCTGCCAAAAGCGCAAAACAGGGTAGTGCTTCCGTGACCTACCCCGGTGAACCGGAAAACATTACCGCCAAAATCACCCCTTCTGGAGATACGAATCTGTTGAATGTCACTTGGCGCCCCGGCGGCATGTTCCCCGCCAGCAGCTCCAGCGCAATGATTTCCGACGAAAACCAAGTCCTCCTGGTTAGAAAAAAGTCGAGTACTTCCCAGACGGGTGCTCCCGCGGGAATTAATTGGCGCCCCCCGCAACCGGGGGAATCCCTCTACAAGGCAACCTACACCACGGGTTCTAAACCCGACCCCGTGGATCCGGATGTCGTCGTTATGTTTGACGGAACACCACAACAGGGAACGGACAAACAACATCACACCATCAAAAACCTGGTGGTTGATAGCGATGCCAAAACGGCGGCGCTCTTCGCCCTGTACACCAGAAACTCTCTGTCCAGTCCTCAGTACTCCTACGGAGTCGTGTTTGACCAAACCGGCAAGATTGTCAGTCCTTCGGCTCGCGACCTTGACCCGAAGCCCCATCTGGGCGGCAGCGATCCCGAAGCGACGCCGCCTGTCCTGGGCCGGACCGAACCGCCCGCCGTTTCGGCTACGGCGGACACTTTAACCGGTGTGGCACCTCTGGATGTCGTGTTTCACGGCGACGCCAAAACCCCACTGGCTCTGACAGAAGCCTCGTGGAATTTCGGGGATGGGACCGACCCGATTGTCATCACGCCTGGGGATTCCGACAGCTCTACGCCCTTTGCTCTTGAACACCAGTACAATACCAAGGGTACTTACTACGCCATGTTCTCCGCCACCAACGCGTTTGGTTCCTCCGTCCAATGGCTGACGGTCAACGTGCTCGACGCCAACCCGAATCCCACTCCTCCTCCCGGTGAAGTCAAAGTGACGATCTCGGTGTTAACGGACACGTTGGAAGCGGGTAAACCGGTTCGATTTCTCGCCGAAACCACCGGTATCGGAGAATCTGATCTTCCGACCAAAGTCACTTACGACTGGGATTTCGGCGACGGAAATGTCGGCACAGGTCAGATTTCCGAGAATGTCTATGTGTCTCCCGGTTTTTACTCTATGGCGGTGCAGGTTACCGAACTTCGGGACGTGAATCATGACGGCAACTATACTCCGTTTATCACTATCTCCGCCACGAAACTGATTCAAATTGAAGGCGACGCCAGTTTCAATCCGGGCGGAGAAGATGTCGGTGAGCCGATCTCGATCAGCGATCAGAATGCGAATCAGAACACCAGCGGGGGTGGAAATGGACCGTGCGGCGCGATGGGACCGGCCATGATTGTGTTCATGATGCTGGGTCTCATCGGAATGCGACGTCGCCTCCGCGGTAGCTAATGGTCGTCCCTACAATATCGGATCCTCGCTGTCAGGGTCTCGGTGCGAGGTGGCGTTACGGATTCGTTCCCAACACAGACCGACAAAGCAGTTCTACTACGTCCTGAGGCGCCACCGATGTACGTTGATCTTCGGGCACGCCGTCAGTAAGCATTCGCAAACAAAACGGGCAGGCGGTCGTCATTAACTGTTGCTGCGCTCCGTCTGCTTCGCGGAGTGTTCGTATGATCTGATCCACGCGAAAAACATTGATACGCTGTCGTCCCTGTTCCTCCTCCTTGAACATCTGCGCCCCTCCGGCCCCGCAACACATCGCTCGATCCCGTGACGGCGACGCTTCAATCCGCTTGAGTTCCGGAATCGCGCCAAGGATCTGCCGAGGCGATTCATACACATCATGGGCCCGGCCCAGATAACACGGATCGTGATAGGTCGTCGTCGCTGGAACTGCAGTACGAGGTTGCAAACGACCCGTTCGGACAAGGTCGTTCAGCAGCTCCGTGTGATGCAGTACCTCATACACACCCCCGAAATCCTTATACTCCCACCCGAGCGTGTGATAGCAGTGCGGACACGGCGTCACAATTCGACGGACGCCATACCGACTGAGCGTCTCGATGTTCTGTCTCGCCAGCATCTCAAAAAGATATTCATTCCCCGCCCGCCTCGCCGCGTCTCCGGTACAACGTTCTTCGGAACCCAGTACTGCAAAACGAACTCCCGCGTGTTGCAGCAAACGAACCAACGCTCGAAGCGATTGTTGCGCTCGAGCATCAAACGCCGACATGCAACCCACCCACAACAGATAGTCCGCGTCCGGTCGGTCCGCGATCAACGGCACTTCCAAACCAGCGGCCCATTTCATCCGATCCTCAACCGGATATCCCCACGGATTCCCGCTGCTTTCAAGATTGCGAAACACGCCCTGCAAAGGCGCTGGAAACTCCGACTGCTCCATCACCACGTGGCGTCGCATTCCGACGATTTTGTCCACGTAGGATATGAAAACCGGACATTCCGTTTCACACGCCCGGCACGACGTACATGCCCATAAGACCTCCGGTGCTATCAAAGATTCCGACACGAGTTTCCTATCGGACACATCCCGAAAAGTACCGAGCGCATGATCCCGCAACGCCACGGTCAGATGCTTCGGCGACAGTTTTTTCCCCGTCAGAGTAGCCGGGCAGACCTCGCTGCAACGACCGCATTCCGTGCAACTGTACAAATCAAGAATGTCTTTCCAGCTCAATTCAGACCGATTCGCCAACCCCAAAGTCTCTCCGCGTTCCACTTTCCCCTCGATATCACCGATCGACTTCAGACAACCGGCCCCCTTCAGGTCCTGAAAAAACACGTTGGGAATCGCTGTCAGAATATGAAAATGTTTGGTGTAAGGCAGGACGTTCAGAAAAATCAGCATCACCACCGTATGCATCCAGAACGTAACCTGAACCAGAATATGAAGCGAATCCGAGGACCAGTTCGTCAGAAATTCGGACACCGCATTTCCAACAAACATCGTCGGATGTCGCCCATGCGTTAGCGCCGTTTGCGCCCCGTCGTAGATTCCGTCGCCGACCATCAACACAACAATCATCAGCAAAATGACCAGCCCTTCAACATTGTGGGTCAGCCGCGCCGATTTGTGAACCAGTCGAAAATAAAGAAAAACCGCAACCCCCAGCACCACGATGACCAGCGCCACATCTTTGGCGGCGGCATAGATCATTCCCAGTCGTTGGTCGGGCGCAAACCACCATCCCTCGAATTGTGGATCGTAACCCCGCCCCCACAGAATCAGCGTACGCAGCACAAAAACGAGAAACCCCGCAAAAATCAGAACATGGGCGACCCCCGGCCACCGGTCCCGGGGCATCCGAGCCTGCCCCAGAGCATATTGGAACGTCAGCAGTGTTCTTTGGAAAAGACGATCAAAACGATTCTCGGAAGCACCGGCCCGCAAAATCCGCCACCGCCGGACCATCGACCAGCCGAATATCCCCCATCCCCCGACCAACAACAGCGTCATGACGGCGACTGACATCGAACCCTCTGCATTTCTTCAATCAATGCCGGAACAAATTCGAGCGCGTCGCAGACGCAACCATACTGCGCCACCTGAAAAATCGGCGCCTCACGTTTGGTGTTGACCGCCACGATGACCTTGCTGTGGCGCATCCCCGCCAAATGCTGAACGGCTCCGTCGATTCCCAGCGCAAGATATAATTTCGGCGCCACCGTCTTGCCCGTCAGTCCGATCTGATGCGAATAAGGCTGGAAACCGGCGTCACACGCGCCTCGAGACGCTCCGACCGCGGCTCCCAGTCGATTCGCCAGATCATGGAGCATCTGAAAATTCTCTTTGGTTTTCAATCCGGCCCCGCCGCTCACGATGATCTCCGCCTCGGTCACATCCTGCAACCGATCGGAAGGACTTGCAAATCCGACGTATTCCCAATCATCCGACGTCTCTGGAATATCACACGCGACGTGAATGATGGGCGACTCGAATGATTGAAGCGAAGCCGGCGGATAAACACCGGATCGAAGTGAAACGATCTTCAGTCCCTCTTTCGGCAGGCGAATCTCGGCAGTCAGGCGACCGGAATACACCGACTTGGTCACCACCAGCGAATGATTTTCCACACGCCACGCCGTCGCGTTGCTGACCAGCGCCGCCCCCTTTCGCATCGCCAAACGCGCCGCCAAATCCCGACCGTCGGCACTGGCCGGAAACAGCACCACATCCGGCTTGTCCTCACAAACGACAGCGTCAATCGCGCGCACCATCACACGTGGATCATGATGTTCCAGGTTTCCGTGATCCACCAAGTAAATCTTCTCCGCCCTATATCGACAGACCTTCTGAGCCAATCCCTCGATCCGGCTCCCCAGAGCGCACAAGCAAAACGTCGCGGATTCCCCCAGACTCGAAGCCGCCGAGATCAACCGAAGCACGGCGGGACTCACACGATTCTCACGATGTTCCACACAAATCAATAGTCGCAACATCTCAACACGCCTCCGGCACTCCAGATCAAACCGTCCTGACCAAAAGGATCACGTTCTCGCTCGATCCTCAGCCCCAAGCGTACCGCCAACCGGCTTGGCAGACAAGTTGCACAAACCATGCCTGCATCGGTTCCCGCTGAACCCTGCCCGAACTGCTATGACGGAGTGGGTTGACCTTCAAGAGAAAGGATCGTGACGTCGTCCACGGGCCAATCCGCCGGAGAAACGTCCCGAATCAGTTGCTCGATCATCTGAAAATGTGTTTCGAGCGTTTCGGATGTGAGTGTTTGGAACCACTCGGTATCCACGACGCCTCCAAGATAACGATCGGCGGTTCGACTGAGCAACAGCGATTCCAGACCATCGGAAAAAAACAACATCAAATCACGCGGACCCAGATGATCACGAATCAACTGAAAATCCTGCTGATCAAAAATCCCCAGCAGACCTCCCTCCGCCGGAACCTCTATCGGTTTCTGACCATCCCGAATCAGAATCGGATGGGGCGTCCCTCCGCGCGCCCAAACGAGCTCTCGCGTGGATTCGTCAAACAGCACACACGTGCTCGTCACAAACTGGCACTCGGTGAGGTTGGCGTGCATCAATTCCGCGTTGACCCGTTGAAGCAGCCGATTCGGATCAGGCGGATAACGCCGATCCTCAAGACCGCCGCGGATCGACTGCTCTGTAAAAATACTCAGCAATGCCGCCGCCAATCCGTGACCCGTGGCGTCCGAAACATTCATCACGACCTGATGATCGTTGAGGCGGACGATGTTGTACATGTCCCCGCTGAGCGTTTCCGCCGGTACAAACAGACTCGACAACTTCAGTCCTCGGCATGGCGGCATCGACCGGGGCAACAAGTCGCGCTGCATCTGCTGCACCGTCGAAATATCCCGGTTGATTCGTTTCAGTCCGCATCGAAGCTGCTCGTCCTGGCAACGCAGCTCGCCCATCTGCCGGTTCAGATCATCCAGCTGCCCCTGCAGGTGATCCACGTAGTCCAGCACAAAGCTTACCGGGTCCTGCGAGGCAAAAAACTCCCGGTCGAAAGGGTCAAATGGTTGGGAACCTGAGCCCATTGCATTGCGTCCCTTGTAAATACTCTCCCCCACATCCGTCGTTTCGGTTGAGGAGGTGAACGACTTGACCAAATCGAAGCGAACATTATCGGAATTTCCAATCCCGTCAGGTTATCGGATACTGCGAAATTCACCCTCGCAGAATCCCCCGCCGGAAACTATAGTATGGCGTCTCAATCAACACGGGTTCCGAATCGCGTCTGAATAGACGGATGTAATGGCTTGGGAACCCTCCAGTGCCTGATGGTGAATTTCGGATCGGACCTATATGTCAACCCCCGATTCACAGCACACACAGGACCCGTCATCCGCCATGATCGACGCTGCGGTGAGTGTGGCCAAAAACATTCACGCCAAAGCGATTCTGATGCATTTCGATGTCATTCACGACCTCAAAACCATCGCCGAAAAAATCAAACCAATTACCGATTTGATCCTGGTTGCACGGGATGAAACTGAGGAACGATTGGCCAGGGACGCCACCGATAAAATCCTTCGGGTACCCGACCTGGACCTTACCCGAATGGCTCAAATCAAAATGACCACTCTGATGGCGTTCTCTCAGAGAATGCTCGAACCGGAAGATACGTTCTTGTTTTTGGTGGGCGTCAGGGGTCAACCCCTCGATACCCTCGTGACCATGACGGTGGGGCGGGAATTCGAACTTTTTTATTCCGTGGATCAGCCTCGTCTGACCGAGCACATCAAACGCGTCGTCTTCCAGCAGGTGCTCACCATCGCGCTGGAACTGGCGAGCGAAGGCCGCGAAGGAAAATCCGTCGGGGCGCTGTTCGTCATCGGCGATCCACGACAAGTCCAGATCTACTGCCAGCAAAACATCATCAACCCGTTCAAAGGCTGCAACCAAAAAGAACGAAACATCCTCAACGAAAGCATGAAAAACACCGTCAAGGAATTCGCCAACATCGACGGAGCGTTTATCGTCAAAGGCAACGGCGTGATCGTGTCCGCCGGAACGACGCTGCGACCCAATCTGGGGGGTGACGATTTACCGCAGGGACTCGGCGCACGCCATGCCACCGCCGCCGCCATCACCGCCAGCACCCGTTGCATCGCCATCACCCTCTCCCAATCCACCGGGACCGTTCGGGTCTGGCGCCAAGGCCAGATGATTACCGAAATCGAACGCACCTCACGACCGATGCCTCCACATGCCCCCCGCATCACGGAATAAGAGCTTATCCCAATAACCCCCCTCCCTCTCAGGGAGGGGTTGGGGAGGGTCTTCTCTCGCTTCACGCTCATCAGAGACGCAACCGTCACAACAAATTGCATCAGTTTCCGAACCGCTGTTTTTGCGAAAAAACCAAGGAGCCGCGTGGCTTTAGCCCGCGCGTGGCCTTGAATTTTGAACCCATTTCCATCCCTCGATTCGTTCATGCAATTTCTTGGTCAGGGAGCGGTTTTTCAGATATTTTGTGTTATTTTGTTAGACGCTAAGTTTCCGCCGACTTTACAACGACTGTTCACCCAGAAGAAGTGTGGGCTTCCCGTTCGGAGATCGTATCTGCAGGATTGGCTGACGAATGTACGGCGAGCCGGGACGGACGATAGAAAGCACCTTGTCTTCATGGCCGTTTGCACGCAACCGGCCAATGGAAATCCTATAACTCGTGTCATGCATGAAATTGAACTTCCCGAACTGCACACAAATCTCCCCGTGACCCCGCTGAATGTAACGCCTCTCGTCACGAAACCACTGCTCGGGTTCATATCCCAGCGTGACCAGCGCAATATAATAAGGCATACATGTCTGCTGCTCGGTACAAAAGACAGCATCGTATTCGTTGATCCTTGGGCGGAGCCAACGGAAAGCTTCCACCAAATCTGTTTGATCTTCAATATAAACTCCCGGCAGAGTCGGATAGTGATCATGATAGTCCCGATAAAAACTCCAACCCGAAATCGAAGCCCAGCTCGCTAATACAACCGGAAACAAAATTCCGAGAATCTTCTGACGGACATAAACCCATTTTATGATCATGACGATTCCGATGGCGCCGAGCAGTACCCACGCAACGATTCCCGGGGAACTCCTCCATGGATGAATGGCGGCTGCGGAATTGAGACAATCACCTGCGGGGTATAGGATCAGCCAAACCACAACCAGACGGCCGGCCCGATCCACCTCCCACGTTCTGATCAGTCGAATCAGCCCAATCAACATAAACGGCAATGCATACCAGTGAAATGCACCCCAGCCGGACGCAGTCATGATGTCCCAATACTCGCCCTCATGAAAAAGAAACTTCAACGAAAAATGACCGGCATACCGATCTAATACCTTGACGACGCGATCGGAGGGCGAATCGGATTCACCCCAGATCCAACTAGTGACGCCTCGTTTGTTGATTAGAGGATCGGTGCAATGCTTATACAACAATGGCCCAAACGCCGCCGAAAAAGTGGATAACCACAGCAGAATGGATAACAATCCAATTCGTGTCTTCAGCAGCTTCCACCATGACCCGAAATTGACCCCCACGACACCTAGCA
Organism: uncultured Phycisphaerales bacterium; assembly: GCA_903905665.1. GTDB lineage: Bacteria > Planctomycetota > Phycisphaerae > UBA1845 > CAIVHJ01 > CAIVHJ01. The sequence continues at coordinate 2,604 of CAIVHJ010000342.1, read as the reverse complement.
GGAATAAAGGAAGAAATAGTCGAACCCCCGGATAACCATAAGTCCCGATCCCGGCCAACGCTCCGGCCAAACCGGCCCGGAGAGGACGAGCGACATGACTCCCTTGGTCGAATATCGGCAAACCCGCCCAGATCATCGACGCGACGGCCAGACAAACCACCAGCGGGCATAGCGAGGATTCATGTGCTACTCGAATGAGTTCGATCGGCCATGGGCTGACCGCCATCAGGGCCGCCGCTACCAACCCTACTCGCCGATTCCATAACCGCGCCCCAATCCAATAAACGAGGAGGACACACAGCAATCCCCCGGTCACCGACGCCAACCGCAGCGTCCAATTACTCAAACCGAAAATCGCAAGAAACGGAATCAGATAATAGATATCCAGCGTGGTGCGGTAGTCGCCCATGGCGCGAACGTAAAAGATCGGCCAAAAAACCCCGAACTGATCCGTTCCCGTTCGCAGCAAACAGTAAGCGTTCCATCCGTTGGCCGCCGTATCCTGATTCAGACCGGGTGGCGTTTTTTCCAGCTCGCTCCCATAAAGGAATACCGCCAAGACCATCACAACGACCAGACCGGCTCTCTCCCACCAGAATCCCCGTCTCAAACTTTTCTCAACAGGATCATCCATTGGGAATCTTATTCCTCGGTTCTATATTCTTCTCCTGATCAACTTATCACCAGCTCTCCTGCTCTATCAAAATGCCCACACGTATGTGGGCATTTTGATAGGCGACGGCCGGATTCGAACCGGCGAATCACGGTTTTGCAAACCGCTCCCTTAGTCCACTCGGGCACGTCGCCGCAATGCAACCTGTCGCCTCAGGCAAGTTACCGTGGACGACATCGGTTGAACACAACCAAGTCCCTATTGTAACCGCATTCCCGCAAAAACGTCCAGTAATCTCTTGCCCGCCATCCATCGCACCTGTCTTGTGGTCGTAGGCGTGGGTACAATCTGAGGTTGCTTGGCGTCTGCAGAAAACGAAACTGCCTTATTCCAATCAGGAGCATACCATGCTGGGCGGATTATTGCTGCCTGAGATTGAAGAACTCATCGCCGACCGGAAATTTACCGTTCTGCGGCAGTGGCTGGCGGATCTGACCGTGATTGAGATGGCGGATTTATTCGGCGATCTCCCACCCACCACACTGGCGATTATTTTCCGCATTCTGCCTCGTGACAAAGCCTCTCGCGTGTTCGAGTACCTCTCGCTGGAAATGCAGGAAGTCATGTTGCGCGCCATGGGCCACGAAGAAGTCGCCGCGGTCCTCAACGACATGAGTCCCGACGATCGTACCAATCTGTTGGAGGAACTCCCCGCCGAAGCCGTCCAGCGATTGCTCGGCCTGTTGTCCTCGGAGGAACGCAAAGTCGCTCAGTCCCTCTTGGGTTACCCGCCGGAATCCATCGGCCGATTGATGACTCCCGACTATGTGGTCGTTCATCAAGACTGGACCGTTGGGAACGTTTTCGATCACCTCCGCAAGGTCGGTCGTGAAAAAGAGTCCTTCAACATCCTCTACGTCATCGACAAAGAGGGACACCTGATTGACGATCTGACGCTGCGAGAACTCATTTTGGCGGATCCATTGAAGCAAGTCTCTGAAGTGATGGACGGCCACTACGTCTCTCTTAAAGCCAAAGATGATCAGGAAGTGGCCATCGGCGTCTTCAAAAAATACGACCGCACCAACCTCCCCGTCATCGACATCGATGGGAAACTGGTCGGCATCGTTACCGTGGATGACGTGCTCGACGTCGTGGAAGAGGAGGAAACCGAGGACGTTCACAAAATGGCTGCCGTCGAAACCCTCGACGCACCGTATCTGGATGTCAATTTTTTCACCATGGCACGAAAACGCGGTGTTTGGTTATCCGTCCTGTTTCTCGGAGAAATGCTTACCGCATCCGCCATGGGCTACTTTGAAACGGAGATCAGCAAGGCCGTCGTCCTCGCACTGTTTATTCCCCTCATCATCTCCAGCGGGGGAAACAGTGGTTCGCAAGCCTCCACACTCGTCATCCGCGCCATGGCACTGGGCGAGGTCAAATTGCGCGACTGGTGGAAAATCTTCCGCCGCGAACTGGGTTGCGGCTTGCTGCTGGGTGTTTTTTTGGGCCTGATCGGCTTGGCCCGTGTTCACCTTTGGCAATATCTGGGCTGGATGGACTACACGTCGCATTATCATCTGGTGGGATTGTCCGTCGCCTGCGCCCTCGTGGGGGTCGTGATGTGGGGAACGCTCACCGGCAGCATGCTCCCGTTTATTTTGCGGCTCCTGAAGCTCGACCCCGCTGCAATTTCAGCCCCATTCGTCGCCACCCTGGTTGACGTCTGCGGCCTCGTCATCTACTTCATGATCGCCCTGGTGATCCTCCACGGCACCCTCTTGTGATCCTAATTGGGGATAGGACACACTCTTGTTTAAGAACAATGTTTATCTGGCGAAGGTGTGGGGAACTACTTCTCTGATAATTATCAGGCGGGATGCCATAATTAGTTGAAATTCTGAAAAAAGAGTGGCTCCGAGTAAGATGGTATTGTCAAAAACCCTCTACACAAGGAGCCAAACAATGAAACGCAGTATCCTGCAAAT
>CAIVHJ010000341.1 GCA_903905665.1 uncultured Phycisphaerales bacterium | reverse complement strand
TTGGGGAGGAACAAAATGATCGGACGAATCATGATCGGGTGTATGGTGTGGGGATTCGTCGCTCCAGTCTGGAGCCTTGAACCTCCGACACCAGACGAGACGAATCGAGGCTGGTTGGGTGTGTCGGCGGCGGCGCCCGATGACGCGCTGGCAAAGCAACTGAGTCTCGATGGGAAGGGTTTGCTGGTCGTCGATGTGGCCAAGAACAGTCCTGCTCAGGCGGCGGGACTGGAGCAATATGACGTGATTGTGGAATTCGGCGGGCAACCCGTTGCCACAGACGCCGAGGCCTTTGCCCGAACGATTGGCGACCGGGGCAGCGGGACCGAAATTCCGATTGCCGTCATCCGGCAGGCAAAAAGAATTCCCCTGACCGTGACGCTGGCGTCGCGTCCAAATCAAAACTCGTGGGAATGGGTTTATGGCCGGGGACCGCGGGAGATTGTCACCAATTGTTACGCGGTGACCGGTCGCGTGCTCGAACGGGGCCCCGAAGGTCAGATTCGGATCGACGAAATGGGGAATCTGTGCGATCTTCCACGGGAGATTCTGACTTATTTGCCGGAAGTTCGGCAGGCGCGGACGGAATTGTGGAATCAGGACGGTTCGATCAAAAAAAAGATAATCGTCAAAACCGACCATGCGTCTTATGAGTTTGAGCAACGGGATAACGATCCGGAAATCGTCGTTCGTCGTCAGTTGCCGGATTCTCAGGATCAACCGGACGAAACCACGTATGCCGATCTCGACGCGTTGCGTCGTTCAGATGCCGAGGCGTATGGGGGTATTTGTGGAAGTGCAGCGTCATGAAGGTTCCCCCGAATCGAGGGAACTCGCTCCGCCGAAAAGAACGGATCCGTTGCGGAGCGTGAAGGGTGCTGACGAATGGCGCAGCACGCTGGAACGCGCCTTGAATCAGGTGGACGTGAAAAACGCCGAGATGATTCGCCAATACTTCCGAACTGTGGACGAAGCTAAGCGATTGAAGCAGCGTCTTCTGCAGGACCACCCGGATTTTCTGGAACCGCGCGACGGATTGTCGAGGCTGTTTCAGACCGACGAACCTGTGTATGCGTTTCAGATTCAACCCGATGGAGGGTTGTGGGTTAATGTTCGCAGAAACGACGTCGAGGTGACGATTCGTCTGAATCATCCGGAGGACTTGAAGGAAAAATTTCCGAAATTATTTGACCGGTATCGCCGGTTGGAAGCGTCTGAGATCGGTAACGAATCGAATTGACATCGCGAACTATTCAAGACAAACAGGAGACCGAACATGAAAACACGTTGGAACTGGGTGGCAGGTGTACTGATTCTGTCAGCGGGGTGGTGTCTGGCGCAAGACGCGCCGACCGTCGGAAAGGAGAAAAAGGAACAGAAGGAGCAAAACGTACAACAAGGGCACGGTTGGCTGGGTGTGTATCTGGATCGGGTTCCCGATGTGCTCGCCAGTCATCTCAAACTCAAGAATAAGGAAGGGGCACTGGTCATCAAGGTCACAGAGAAAAGTCCCGCCGCGCAAGCGGGAGTGGAAAAAACTGATGTACTGCTCTCGGTCGAGGGTCAGCCCATCGACAATCCGGAATCGCTCATCGACAAACTGCGCCCGTTTACCGTGGGGCAAAAAGTGAAACTGGGGTTGATCCACGAGGGTCAATCCAAAACCGTGGAAGTCACGCTGGGAGAAAAACCCTCCGAGATGATGAAGGACGAAGCCGGGGAAGAGGAAGAGGACGAAGAAGGGATTGAAGGACCCTGCCCGGGGAAAGTAATGCGACAAATCAAAGTGCGGTGCGAGGAGGATTCCGACCGGCCCGAAGGCCCCGGAAGTGAGCGAGTGAAACATTGGGTAATGAAACTGGGCGACGGAGAAGGGGATGCCGTCGATGTCGAAGTGAAATGCCGCAACGACAAGGGCACTGTGATTGTGAACCACAAAGGTCATCAGGAAGTTCGTGAGTTTCCATGCGGTGATGGTGAAGACTGGCGGGCCGTGTTGAAAGGAATCGGGCCGGAAGGACTGGACCTTCCAAAGTTTTGTGAAGGGCCGATCCGGGACAAGTTCGATCGGGAGGTGGCTCCTCGCATGATCTACATGCGCAAAAAGATCGACGACGTACTGGAATCAAAACGGCTGCAATTCGTGGTGGCCGCCGACGGTTCCATCACCGTGACCGTCCACAAAGACGGCAACGAGCTGACGAAGACGTTCCGCAATGAATCCGAACTCAAGGAACAGCAGCCGAAGTGGTACGGAGAATATGAGGAGATCATGTCGGAAATGAAATGAAACGGTGGCTTGCTGAACCTGACGGTGCGCGGTTTAAGACCGGAAGCACCGAAACATATCCCCCCGCACGAGCGGGGGGGTTTATTTTCAGGTAATACGATGGACGACGATGGTGTTTCGTCCGGATTGGGTGGGGAGGTTCGAGCCGGTTACGACCAGAATCGAATCACCACATTTCGCCCAGTTGCGTTCGAGTATCAGTCGGTTCATCGTTGCCAATAAAGCCGGGCCGTCAGTGGGGGGTGAGATCAACATCGGGATCACGCCGTAGTTCAGCGACAGTTTGTCGCGGGTTCGTGGATTGTCGGTGAGGGCGAGGATTGGCTGCTCGAAACGATGCTTGCTCAGCAACCGCGCCGTTTTGCCGTCACGGGTGGCCACCACGACCAGCGGGGGATTCAGATGCCGGGCCAGCAGTTTCGCCCCCGCCGCCAGCGACGAATCCACGCGCGCGTGTTCCTCTTCGATCCATGGTTCGAACGTAGTGGCCAGACGGGTTTGATACTGTTCGGTCTCCTGGGCGATCTGCTGCAACACGGCAGCTGCTTCGACGGGATATTTTCCCATCGCCGTCTCACCGGTCAGCATCAATGCGTCGGCGGTATCCAGAATCGCATTGGCGGCGTCGCTGACCTCCGCTCGTGTAGGCACCGCCGATTCCATCATGCTTTGCAGAATCTGCGTGGCGATGATGACCGGTTTTCCTGCCGACCGGCAACGAACCACGATATCTTTTTGGAGCACGGGAACCGCCGTCAGGCTCATCTCCACGCCCAAATCCCCTCGCGCCACCAGCACCGCATCCGATACGGCAATGATGTCGTCGAGGTGTTCGATGGCCTGGGGCTTTTCGATTTTGGCGACGATTTCCTGATCTCCACCGGCAGATTCGATGTGCCGACGGAGTTCCCGGATGTCGTCGGGATGGCGAACAAAAGATAATGCCACGTATTCCAGGCGATTTCGGATCGCCCATTGCAAATCCGTTACGTCCTTGTCCGTCAACGCCGACACGGCAAGTCGGCTGTCGGGAAGGTTGATTCCTTTCCGATCGAACAACGTTCCGCCGCGAACACATTCACAGATTAACTCGTCCGATTGACGAGCCACGACCCTGAGTTCGATTGTACCGTCGTCGATCAGTACGCGCTCACCGACCCGGACTTCTTCGACAATTTTCGGGTAAGTGGTGCTGAGGCGCTGCGACGAACCCAGACATTCCGTGCGCTGGATGACGAGGCGGTTTCCGATCTCCATGCGGTTATGCTGTAGGTCGATTTTTCCGGTGCGGATTTTCGGGCCGGACAGATCACCCATGATGGCGAGGGGCAGGTCGCGTTCCTCAGCCAGCCGGCGGGCCGTTTGCAGCACGAGGGCGTGATCTTCCAGTGTTCCGTGGGAAAAATTGAGTCGGAGCGCATCCACGCCGACGTCGAGAATCTGTTTCAGAATCGCCGGATCCCGGCTGGCCGGTCCGATGGTGGCAATCGTTTTTGTCTTGATCATGACGAAATTGTATCGAGCACCGTTCGCCACGCCAATCCGGGCATCGCTGCGCACGGTGACATTGCTGGATGGCCTTGAACCGCGGTTTGCGAAAATTCTGGAACACAGAAACGTCGGCGTGCTATAATCGAGAGTGATGATGAAGTTATGGACGATATTGGCGACGGCTGTGATGTGGGCTCAACCCTTGCAGGTGTTGTTGTGTCCACATTGCTCGCCAAAGATCGTTCGGATGGTCAAGACGGACGCAACAGGAACCGCCTTTCCCTCGAACTCCTCCTGTTCCTGTTCGGCAAATCGAGCGATGGATACCGGGTTCCAGTCGACGTGTTTCAGCAAAGAACGACGTCTTCCGACTGGAATGCCTTGTTTGTGTTGCGGCCCCGACAAACAGGTATTTGACAAACCGATTCTTCCCGACAATCCCGAGCAGCACCGCCGGGAATGGACGCCTCGCCTTTCAGTGTTTTTATCGATGGTGAGTGGCTTGAGTCGCGGACTGCCAGATGTTCCTGAGGCGTCTCGTCTGCCGGAGTTCGCTTCTTCATGGATCGGCATATCTGAATTTTCTCACCAGCAGCGTCAGTCCATCCTGAGTCTTTGGCTTGATTGAAATCCTCTCCTGTGCCGGAAATGGAAGGTGGTTCATTCTCCGGCTACGACGCATCAGATCATTACTTTTTTTGTTATCGACGCAGATGAGGATTATGTCCTCAAAAACATCTTTACGGAGGTTAGCCATGAGACGTTATTGGATTATGAGTGTGGTTCTTGTCGGATTTGTGACGGTGGTGGGCTTGAATTCAATGACTCGAGCCCAGAGCAAGGCCGGTTCGGATGGATCGACGGTGAGCAAATCGTGTTTGTGCGGAGCATCCTGCTCCTGCAACCCGTGTCTCTGTGCATCCGCTTCAACGGATCAGGGGCGAGACACGTGTCATTGCGGAACCGCTTGCAAGTGTGATGTGTGCAAATGTCAAAGCGCTTGTCCGTGTGGGCAGACCTGTGCGTGCAAGCTCTGCGCCTGTGCCCAAGGCGGTGCAAAACCGGCGGCATCCGACTCGCAAAGTGTCGAGCGTCACGCTTGTCCGGTCGGCGGAGGCCGGTCATAGGGCGTGTGCCTGACTGTGCAGGTTGTCCGCGATCTCTCGTGGAATGACTTGCAGGATGTGGATATGGGGTGGGTTGTTACAAACCCACCTCATTTTTTCATGTCGAGTCCGGGACAGATGATCGGGGGCGGAAAACTCAATGTTTGACAACACGTGAGGTTCACGGTCAGAATATGTCCGAAAGCCGATTGAATGATATGAGGTGATGATTATGAAGCCGTCCAATTCACGCGACTATAACTTGTTTCAGGCAGTCATCTTCAAGGTGCGAGGACTGGCCATGGTGCCGATGCTCGTCCTGCTGACGTTGTTCCCTCGGTGGGAAACAGAAAACGTGTGGCTGATTTATGGTCTGGGAGTGCCCGTTTTTCTGGGCGGGATATGGATTCGGGTGTGGTCGCAGCGTCACCTTCGTTATCGTCTGAAAACCGATGCGCGACTTGCGGTGACGGGGCCCTATGCCCATGTCCGCAACCCGGTCTATATCGGCAATACCCTGATTCTTTGTGGATTGGCTTTGCTCTGCGAGCTGCCCTGGGCGGTCCCGCTGATGGCGCTCTGGGCTGCCGCGATCTATTCGGTGGCGGTGCGATTTGAAGAAAACCGCTTGTTGAAACGCTACGGCGATGAATACCAGCGCTACATGCGTTGCGTTCCCCGGTGGATACCAAGCATTCAGATGCTGGTTCCGACCGCTGCCGAGTCAGATTTGGGAGTGAGTTGGTTCTCGGCGGCCCGGGTCGAGTGGCAGTGCGCTTTGCTCCTGGCGCTGCCGATCTTCAAAGAGTTGGTGATTCATTGATGTCTGGGGATCCACTCGACCTTCCGGTCAGTTTGTTTCATCGCAGTCACCTTTTTCGGCTGGTGATTGGACTGGCTTGGGTTGCGGTGTTGAGCATTTATGTGGTGAGTTTGGCCCCGATCACGTCCAGTCATGACGACAGCGATTTCAATCATCTCTGGCTTGCCGGTCGAATGATCGTCACCGGTCATGCAAATCAACTATATGATCCTGTCGTTCAGGAGCAGGTATACCGATTAGCGGATCCCGAAGGCAAACCACCGAAGGTGTGGCATGGACGCTACGACATTCTCGGATGTTTCAACTATCCGCCGCCGGCGGCGCTGTTGTACGTCTTGTTTGCGTGGTTGCCTTTTGCGCAGGGCGCCGTTCTCAACGCCTATTTCAATCTGGCGCTGATTCTTCTGGTGGCGTGGTGGATCGCACGGTTTCTTCTGGATCGCGCCTCATGGATCGTCGTTTCTTTGGCACTGCTGGTCTTTCCACCATTTTTCGGGAATTTGGCCATCGGTCAAAATGCCGTCGTGACCACCGCCATTCTGGTGGGGGGGTGGGCGCTCGCGCATCATCGGCGGGATTTCGCCGCCGGTCTGCTGTGGGGTCTGATGGCCTACAAACCTCAGTGGTTTGTGGCCGTGGCCTGGATTCCTTTGCTTCACGGCCGGTGGCGGATGCTCGCCGGGATGGCGATCGCAACGGTGGTGCTGTTCGGCGGATCGGCGCTTTTGATCGGGACCAGGCCGTTTTTCGACTATGTCGAACAGTTCCAGCGCGTGTCCCGGATTCACGAAATGCCTAACTATCAACTGTTCCTCCAGTTCAACGCGCTGAGTGTATTTCGCAAATGGTTCGGCATCGGTTCGTGGGCGACGGCCGTCGGATGGCTCAGTGCCGCAATTGTCGGAGTGACGACAGCATGGGCTACTTGGCGGCGATGGAAACCTGCCACGCCGGCCTTCCATGATCTGATGTCGTGTTCACTCTTGGCGGCCCTGTGGATCAACCCCCACCTCAATTTCTATGACCTGCTTGTCGTGGCGCCATGTGTGCTGGTTCTCGTCCGAAAACTACGAGAACTTCCCAATCGCTCCAAATGGTCGGCCATCGGATGTGTTCTGATCTGTTATGGGATCATGGGATGGGTCGTGGAAAATCCGAAGGCCGACTGGGCGATGTTGTTTCCACTTCCCAGTTTTTTACTTGTGGGGCTTTGGGGCCTGTTTGTGTATCGAATGCGATCATCGGCAAGGTCCACTTTGTCACAAACCGGAACACCTGCGACGACATCAAGTCCGAATCGCGCGGAGTTTGTATCGGAATGATGCGCCCTTTTGCGTCTGAATAACACGTTTCATTTCCGATAAATCGTTTTTCTTCTCCTCGCGAACACAATCTGCCTCATATTGGCCTCAGAAACTTCCGAATCGTTTGATCCACTGGAACTTATTTCTTAATTTTGATTGTGTCGGTTGACGATGCGTGATGGACAGCCGATGAAACAGCAGGCGGGGTGGCGCGTGGGATGGTTCGATAGCGACACGGCGATGGGGCGGCTGGTGCGAGCGGACGACGGGCTGACCACGGTTGAGTATGGTGTCATGCTGGCGTTGATCTCGCTCGTGGCGACGGGAATTATCGCGACACTCAGTACTCACATCGTCGCCCTGTACGAAAGTTTTGATGATCGAATGGCGACGGTGTGATCGGTGGGTGGGCGATGCTCAAATTTTCGGACTGCCGGATCAGGGATGAACCGGTTTGAAGACTCGGCCCGATGAGCGGACGAGATGGATAAACAGTGTGTCGGACGGAAACGGATGTTGGTTCGATGCGGGTCGATTTTTCTTTACAGGGATTACATAATCCCGGTCAAAAAGGAGTCACAAGATGTACGACAGAATTAAGAAGTTTCTCAAGAGCGAAGATGGACCGACGGCGACTGAGTATGCCGTGATGTTGGCCCTGATCATCGTGGTCTGCCTGGCCGCGATCGGCACTTTGGGCGGCTCGGTCAGTGGTGTATTCACCAAGGTCGATGGCAGCATCAGCACCGTCTGATTTTTGCACAGGCCCACACAGATCGTTGGGAGGGGTGGACACCGTTATTCACGAGTGTCCACCCCTTTCTTTTTGTGGTGCGCCGATCGGACGGCACGAACCTGAAGTGGATTTCGTGGTTATTCGTGGGGGTTCAGTCTCCATGAAATTTGCTTCCCGTGCGATTTATCGGACACGCGGGAGTATTCGGGCTGAGGCTGGGAGGAGGTTTTCGGGTGGATCGTCATTATTTTTTGTATTGCTGGATGATTCTCGTACCGGGCATATTGTATGCTTCGTGGGTGGACGGGAAGCAGCGGCGGGTGCCGAACTGGCTCAACGCCGTCCTGCTCGCGTCCGGTTTGCTTCTGCAAGGGGTATGCTTCGGATGGGGTGATTCGGAGTTCGGCGTGCAAGCCGGACTCCTCGGTGCCTTGGTGGGATTCGGGGTTTTGATTATTCCATGGTTGATGTACGGAATGGGTGCGGGGGACGTCAAATTGATGGCGGCGATCGGGGCGTGGATCGGCCCGAGCCTGACCTGGTGGTCGTTCGTCGGTGGCGCGATTCTGGGCGGGCTGATCGCTGTTGTGATGATCCTGCGCGAGCGAAAACTGAGTCAGGCCTGCGCCAACATGAACGCCATCATGATCAAAATGTCCAATCCCGCATTTTGGTTTACGGATTACGCGGGGGCAAAAACATTCGGATCGACCTCGCAGTTGCTACCTTATGGGATTCCGCTGACGATCGGGACGATCGGCGTCCTGACGTGGCATACGTGGGGCTTGTGGAGTTTCTGATATGAGATTCATGGCACGCCATTGCAGACGGGGGGGCTGTCGGAGGCGTCGGGCCACGGCGGCCGTTGAATTTGCCGTTGTTTTGCCTCTCTTAATTACGATTTTGTTCGGCATCATCGAGTTTGGCTGGACGCTGATGGTTCGGCAGGTGGTGACCAATGCGGCTCGCGAGGGCACTCGGGTAGCCGCCATGCAGGCGCCCCCCAAGTACTGCAATCAGGATATTAATGATGCCGTGAATAATGCTCTGGCGACTATCAATGGATTGCATGCAACCCCTGGGACTGAGATTGCAATTACACATTATACGCAGACCGACCCGAGTGAATCGGTGCAGGTCTCGATTCCTTATAGTCGGGTCAGTCTGGTGGGGAGTTTCTTTGGTTTCGGGGGAACGATGCGATCAACGAGTCTGATGCGAAAAGAAGGCTGGGATGCCTCCTTGGAGCTTCCGACCGAAGATTGCGGCGGCTGATCGCTGTCAATTGGAGAATGGGCGTCGTATCGCCCAACAGCAGGTGTCGCGGGTGGTGATGTGAACTGGGTTGATTTCAGAATTCCAAAAAAAAGTGAGGTTGACGATGAAACCGAAAACGCTCATACCTTTGGTCCTGGGACTTGTGATCGCCGGAGTGGCGATCAAAATTGTATTTAACGTCGTGAACAAAGCTCAGGCGGGAACGGCTCAGGTGCAAACGTCCCAGTGTATTGTGGCAGCCGTGGACATCAATTTTGCCGAGGAAATCACCCCAGAGAAATTGGCCGTTCGGGACTGGCCGAAAAATCTTCTACCCGCCGGATCGTTTCACAAAGTGGATGACCTCAAGAGCCGGGTTGCCAATATGTCCATCCCAAAGGATGTTCCGGTCTCTGTGGCGATGCTCGCCGCCGAGGGAACTCCTCCCGGAATCCAGACGCGAATTCGACCCGGTTTTCGTGCAGTCTCAATCGAAATTGATGAAGTTTCAGGTGTCGCAGGTTTGATCAAACCGGGTGATTTTGTGGATATTGTCTCGCTCGTCAAACAAAACGATGTGGGATCCAGATCGACTAAGATGCTCAGCCGCATCATCTTACAAAATGTCGAAATCGCAGCCGTTGGAAAAATGATCCAACGCAAAAAAGAGGACGAAGCACCCACCTCTTTAGCCAGAAGCGTGACGGTACTCCTTAAGCCCAATCAAGTTGCGGAATTACATTTGGCTAAGACCAGTGGCGGAAAGCTTTCATTGGCGCTGCGGAGTTCGCTGGATAGCGAGCAGGAGCAGATGGTAGGCGTAAGTATTGATGCGCTATTGGGTTTGGTTAGCAAGAAGAATAAACAAGACACGAGCGAGAATCTCGAAAGCGATGAACTGGATGGACAGACTCATGTTGTGACTACCGTGCGGGGCAACGACATAGAGGTGACGGAGTACGTGCGGGAGAATGGGCACTGGGTGCGGAAGTTGGCTGCTAACGGAGACGAAAAATCTGCCGGTGGTGGCGGATGATGCTGAATCCACGAAAAAAGCGTCCTGACTAAATCCCGACTGTGCTGAAAAGGAGAAAACTGCCGACGAATAAAACTAAGTTTGAATCATAGATATGAACGGTTTGCCCTGCTTGAAAAGCGTGAAGTGTTTTTTTCGGCTCCGCTAGGCGCGGCGGTGAGGCGCAAATCGTTCCAGCCTAACGCATGGAGGTACTGGCATGATGTTCGTCACGGATGATGGCACGTATCGATCGGCCAGGCACGCCTATCGGGATATTCCCCAGAAATTATTATTGGTGCTGTTGATATTGGTTCCGGTCTTGCACGCCAAGGCTCAGGACAAACTGCACGCCAAGATTCAGGTTCTGGACGCCAATCGCGAATGGATCCATCTCCCTGTCAATAAAAGCGTACTGATTGAGACAACGGTACCTGTGGTACGACAGGAAACGCTGGCCAAGGAAATCGTTGATATCCAGTCCATATCTCCCAAGCAGGTTTTGCTGGTTGGCAAATCGTTCGGTCGTACACAAGTCATGCTTTGGTCGGAGAGCGGTGACCGGGAAGTCTTCGACGTTTCGGTTGAATTAGAGACGGATTTGCTGCAGGAGGCGATTCGGAAAATTGATCCCATGGCGAGGGTTCAGGCGGTTCCGGTGATGCGCACGGTGATGCTGACGGGAACGGTTTCAGATGCCGATAAAGCAGACCGAATCATGCAGGTGGCGTCGATTTTTGCGGACAACATTCAGAATCATCTTCAGGTTGCCGGTGAGCAGCAGGTTTTGTTGCATTGCACGGTGGCGGAGATGTCCCGATCGGCGACGCGGCAATTGGGATTCAATGGTTATTTGATGGGCGACAATTTCAAGGATTTTCCGGTCGTCAGCAATCTTGGAGGGATCAATCCGACGTCGTTTGGTCGGATCGCGGAAAATGTCGGGCGGGATGCGCCATTTGGGGCGTCGGCAGCCGCCGTAGGGGCGAATCCGACGATGTCGTTTGCATTTCCGGATGTGCAGATGCAGTTGTTCATTCAGGCGTTGCGAGAGAACGGATTATTGAAGGTTTTGGCGGAGCCAACCCTGGTGACCGTCAGTGGACGGACGGCATCGTTTTTGGCGGGGGGAGAGTTTCCGATTCCGGTGCCGCAGTCCAGTGGAACGGGCGGCGGGGGGACGACAATTACGATTGAGTACAAGGAATTCGGCGCCCGTCTGGCGTTTGAACCGGTGGTGTTGGCGAACCGCTTGATTCGAATGAAGATTGCGCCGGAAGTGAGCGAACTTGATTTCGCACGAGGCGTGCAGATTCAGGGTTTCACGATTCCGGGTCTGAATTCGCGGCGTGCTGAAACCACGGTTGAAATGGGCAGCGGTCAGACGTTGGCGATTGCAGGATTGCTGAGCGAGAATGTTCGCGCGCTGGCGCAGAAAGTTCCGGCGCTGGGAGATGTTCCGGTGTTGGGAGCATTGTTCCAGTCGGTAGATTACCGCAAGAACACCACCGAGTTGGTGATTCTGGTGACGCCGGAAATCGTTTCGCCGATCGATCCGTCTGAAGTGGCTATGTTGCCGGGTCAGGCATCGGGCGAGCCGAACGATTGGCAGTTGTTTGCCCTTGGGCTGACTGAGACCGATCAGCCGGGTTCGGATTCGATCTGGTATGGGGACTTTTCCAGTCCAGGCGTCGGTCGGCGGTCCCATATTGAAGAAACACGGGATAATGAACGTTCTTCCAATTCACTTCTCGGACGTTGGGGAGTCGCTGATTCCGAGGAAAACGAGAAATAATCACGTCTTCGTTTGTTTTCTAAGTAAATGAATTGCATGATGTAAGGTGCGGACGGGCGCGCGCGGGGTGTGTCCTGTCACCTGGGTTGTATGGCCTTGTGGTGAACCATGTTGCAACGGGGGGTAAGTGATCATGCAGAAGTCAAAAAGGATTCGATGGGTGAACGTGGGTGATCGTCGTCGAGGTTTGGCGATTGTACTGGTGGCGGTCTCGCTGGTGGTGCTGGTAGGTTTTGCGTCGCTTGCGGTTGACGTGGGGATGCTTTATTCGGCGAAAGCGGACCTGCAACGAGTGGCGGATGCGGCGGCACTGTCCGGTTCGTCGAAACTGGGCAGTTATGAGGAAGCCGAGCAACTGGGCACGACCGTGATCGCGCTGGCGACCACCCAGGCGAGGAACGTGGCGGCGGAACATCAGGTACTGGGTCAGGACTACGTGGCGTCAGCGGACAGTGACCTGGTGCTGGAATTTGGATGGTCGCGGTGGGATGGCGACGAGAATCGGTATTATTTCGAAGCGGGGGCGCCCGATGCGACGGATGCGAGCGCGATTCGTGTGACGGCGAGGCGGAGCTGCGCATCGGCTCACAACGGGCCGATCGACATGGCGTTTGCGGGCATATTCGGCGTCAGCGAAGAGGATATTGAAGCACGGGCGACGGCGATTCTGGTTCCGCGGGACATTATCATCGTGGCGGATTTGTCGGGTTCATACAACTACGATAGTCAGCTCTTTCACTATAATGAAGCATCCTTACAACCCGATGGAGTGAACATGTACGAGTTGTGGCAGACGATGCCGAAGACCAGCGCTGACGGGAATACGTTGCGGGCCTGGCTGGATGCCAATCCCGACATGACGGTGAAAGATGCTGCTGCGTCACTGTTCAGCCCCGATTATGGTTGTTTCTTCGCCCAGTTGGGTTCGAGCAGTTCAGGCAGTGTTCCGGTGTTTGGAAAGACGCTGATCAATTCCAGTTACAACATCAGCACCGATGATGGTTTGATCAAACTTCAATACCGGCAAGCATGGAACAGTTCGAATCTTGGCGCCGCGAACTATAACAAGGTGCGAAATTACCTGCTTGGATTGGGATATAACGACACCGAAGTTCGTAATATCATGGCGGACACGTCGAGTTCGACGACCAATAACAACATCACGACGGGGACCAGCGGGGATCAATCTTCGCAGAACGACAGTGTGGTTCGCGGTGACTTGCGAACGGCGGTGGCGTTGGGATTGGTATACTGGAACAGCGGCATTACGGGTGGTAAATGGTCCACGATGGGTTGGCCGGCCAACAACCGGAACGGGGATTACTACATCGACCGCAAGACGACCAGCGGGACTTTCCGCAATGAGATCGTTCAGCGCGTGGCGTTTCCCTATGGTGGCTATGCTCACACGCGATGGTTCACTTCCTATACGATGGCGGTCCGAGGTGGAACCGCGTCTGATTATTCCAGAACGATCAGCGGGACGACTTATACGGAGCAGTATCGATATGGAGTCAAGACGTTCTTGGACAATTTGCTCAAGAACGATCTTGAGGTGAGCAAGACCGACGTATTCATGTG
>CAIVHJ010000340.1 GCA_903905665.1 uncultured Phycisphaerales bacterium | reverse complement strand
TTGTGATGGTTTTGCCTCTCCGGTTGGCTCCTTTGGTTTTTCAGAAGTCGGCGGAGCAGGCTTTGATTCTTCGGACGGTTTCACCTCAGATGGCGGAGGAGTCGCCGGAGTCTGTTGCTTCTGAGCTTCGAGTGCGGCTTTGGTTTTGTCGTTAACCTGCGCGTCCGCCGGAGGCGTGTAAGCGAATTTGTCATCGGGGATAGTCGTATTCAGTTTGAAGTCGCCAAAGACCACAGTACTTTCACCCATCATTGGATGTTTGTTGACGATCTTGGCGGTGAGCCCGGTGGCCTCGTCGAACCAGAATGTGACGACCATGCTCTGACCCCCCTGAGAGAGGGTGCATTCCAGAACGCCACATTTGGCGCCGTTGACTTCTTCGGAAGGTTTGACAATGCCGGTCGCCTGGGTAAGGAATTCCCGTATGGCTTTGAGTTCTGCGTTTTCTGGCGTGGCGTCCTGCTTATCCACGGTGACCTTGTCCCCTTGATGTTTCTCGACGTATAGCAGTTTCCCATCGGAGACCTGCAGGACGGAAATTTTGTTCTCTTTGCCCATCATGGTGGAGGTCACATCGGCTTCAGACCGGCTGAGCACCTGATCATCCTTGCGCATCCACCAGAGTTTCATTGTTCCTTCAGACTGGCCGGCGGGGGATTGCGTGGTCATTTTCCCGACGGCTTCATAGGAATGAACGCTCTGGCGGGCTTTTTCGACCCGGCTCAGGAAATCTTCGGGGGTTTCTGTCGGAGCGGCGGGGGTCGGGGTCGCCGCGGAATCAGGGGACGGAGTGACTTCCTTGGGCGTTTCGGTCGGCGCCGGCGTCGGAGTCGTCGGTTGTTGAGGTTTGACTTCCGGCGCGGGTTGCGCCTTGGGCTCTGGTGTCGGCGGAGGACTCTTGGATTCCTGAGCTGCGACCGTAGTGACGAACAATGAGAGGCAGATCGTGATGATAACTGCCGGTGCGATACGTCGGATCATGACAAGTTCCTTACAAAAAAGGTTATTCATCGAAACCAACCTCCTGCCAGCGCAGGAGATTTCCATCCTGCTGGGTTTCATTTTTTGCTCTTTGTCCTGAGGGTCGTTCGTCGAAAGGTCGCACGAAACGAAGTTCGGGAGATCAAGAGCCGTCCATGAAAGAGCAACATTATAAGGGGTGGTGAATTGCTTTGCCAGTCAACGGCGGTGTTTTCGGGACGCGAATTCCGGAGCTTCGCAAATGGCAGTCCAGAGGATATTGAGGCAGGTTTTGAACAGGGACCAGAGACTGCGTTTGAGCGGCGGGGGAGGCATCGGCGGGAGTTCCCAGCCTCGATCGGTGGGGGTGAGGGTTTCCCAGCGATCGAAAAGTTTTCCCCAGTCGCTTGCGAGGGCTTTGCGGACCTGCCGACGGCCGATGAAGGGATACCAAAACCAGTCGTGATAAAGGACGCTGGCGATGTAGGCCCACGGCGCCAACCAGGTCTTGAGCGACCATTCGACTGGGCTTTTGAGGCGGCCCCAATAAATCTGATGTTGCATTCGGGAGGCGAATGTCATTTTTTTGAAGGGTCCGACGAAACGCCAATTGTCGTGGGCAAGCTCCACGTCGCCGACGTATTCAATTTGGTGAACGTCTCCGCAACCCAGTCCCCGTTCGTGGGCCAGCCGGATGTATTTGCAGTCGCGCAGAGGGTCGAAGCCCATGATTCGCGCGGCAGCGGCGTCGATGGCAACCGGATCGGATGAGGCAAGCAGAACATTCTTGACGTAAGGGATCATGCATCGCGGTCCCGGTCCGTCGCCGGCGAACGTGCCGTCCATGACGGCAAAAATGCCGCGATGAATTTTTTTCTGGATCATCAGCAAATCCACCAGCGTTTCGTGGATGACGGGGTGGGTCCAGTGGCGATGTTCGTTGAGCAACCCGCCAAAGGCATTTTTCATGGCGCCGGTGGTTGTGGTGAAGATGTGTGTTTTGATCGTTGGCAGATGAATAATATTTTCCCCGATGAAGCGTTTCGGAATGGAGAATCCTTTCGGATAGACCTGATACAAACACAGAAAATCATTCGCCAGATCACCCACCGCCTCACGGATGTCGATCCATTCCTCCTTTTCGTAAAGGTGGATGTTGCGCAGTCCGTGAGCCTGAATCACATCGAGTTGTTTGTTTTCACGTTCACCCAGATGGGCGTCGATGACGACCGTTCGATTGTGGCAGGCGTGGATGAGATTTCGGTCGTATCCGTCACGAAGCAGAGTTCGAATGACTCCTTCGAGTTGCCACGGGGTGGTGGAACAACCGGGGTAGAAAAAGTGCCAGCTGATGTTGATTTTCAGGGCGGTGTCGGCGTGAGGGTCAATGGCTTGCCGGTAATCCGCCAATTGCATCAGACGATGGTAATCTTCAAGAACCGTCTGAGGGGTTGTCCGAAGAATGGCTACTTTGGAAGACAAGTTCGATCAACTCCAACCCAGTAAATGGAACAAAGGCTGATGAAGCACAATGCATGCGCTGGCGGCGATCCAGAGCAGGACGGTGACCGACAGGGCTTTGTCCTTGAGGATTATATCCGTGGGGCCGGAGAAATTTTCGGTTTCGATGAGCATGGCGTATCGAAACAAGCCGTAGGCGACGAGCGGGAAGGTATAGAGGAGTTTCTGTTTGTCAAAAGGGAGCGGGGGTTGGCCGGGTTGGAGTGCTGCATCCATAATGTACAGAAGGTAGGTCATCAATGCGATACCCGCCGAGGTGGCGAGCAGTTGGTTTAGTAGCTGCGGACTGTAGCGAGCGAGTGTTTTTCGGTGTTGGGCGGCTTGTGCGTCATTATCGATGGTGTGAATCTCGACGCGACGTTTCCCGAAGCCCAGAAACAGGCAGAGGGTAAAGGTACAAACGATAAGCCACGGTGAGATATAGACGTGGATGGTCATCGCTCCGGCGGCGGCGCGGAAAACGAAACCGACGGCAATGAGAATGACGTCGAGAATCGGTTGATGTTTGAGCCACAAAGAATAGACGAGGATGAGAGCAATGTAGGCGATGACAATGTAGGTGACGTTGGGGTTCGGAGAAATCAGGCTCAGGACGATCGCCGTTGCCCAAAGCAGCAAACCCACCACGACAGCCCGCACCGGGGTAATCGCCCCCCGTGCTACCGGCCGATTTTTTTTGAGCGGGTGCTGAAGATCCTCGCGGCGATCGAGCACGTCGTTGAAGGCATAAGCACCGCTTCCCGCCAGACAAAACACGATGAAGGCGAACAGGATTTCTCCGGTGCACCCGGCGCCATATTGCAGCCATCCAAACGGGAGCGAAACAAGAACCGCCAGATTCTTGATCCATTGTCGGGGCCGAAGCAAATCCACATAGTCATTCATATCGCTGTTTTATCGGCAAAACAGATGCTGTGCAATCAAGTCTTCGGGGGAGGTTCCGTAGGGTGCAGCGACAAGTCTTCCAGATCATCCACCAGAGGCTTCAAACGTCGGGAAGGATCGACCGGCAGGCGGATTTCGACAAGGGTCGATTCACCCGGTTGCGAAGTGATGGAGATCGTTCCTCCGAGTTCATGAATAATGCCCATCGCCACCGACAACCCCAGACCATGATGCTGGGCGCGGTTTTCGGCGGAGGCTTCCTCGAGTTCCTTGGTGCTGTAAAAGGGTTCAAACACGCGGCCCAAATCTTTGGGCTCGATTCCATGACCGGAATCGGTGATGCGACAAATCACCTGCTGGTTCTGAGGTTCGAGTTCGAGGGTCAGGCGGCCTCCGTCGGGCATGGCATCAATCGCGTTTCCGACCAGATGCCGAAGCACGGTCATAAACTGATTCATGGGGACAGCCATCACGGGAATCTCATGAAGCTTCAGGTCGAGCGTGATTCGGTGTTGGGTCAGATCGGATTCAATCTGGTTGACGAAGTACAGGACCGTTTCGGTGAGGTCCGCCAGATCGGAATCACTGTAATCCGCCTCGGCAAAAGCGAGCAAACCGTTGAGCAGCTGCGTGGCACGCTGGAGGGCGCCGGCGGTGTTACTGAGCGTGCGTTTCAGCGTGCGAACGTCGTTGGAATTGCGCGCGAAATCCACGCCGGTCACCACGCTTCCGAGAATGTTGTTGAAATGATGGGCCAAATTGCCCGCCATGACCCCGAGCGCACGCATTTTGCGGGACTGACTGAGTTGTTCCTGAAGTTGGATTCGTCGCGTGATGTCGCGAATGCAGGTGGATGCTCCTATGGGTTGGCCGTGGGGGTCGCAAATGGGAGAAATCGTAACCGCGAGAAACCTGGGCAGGCTGGGAATCGTTTCGTGGCGGAATTCGAATTCGTGATATTCTCCATGTTCGATGGCACGTTGGGTCAGGGTTTCGATGACGTGTCGTCGTTCCGGTCCGATGATTTCACCGAGGGTCAAGCCGGTCAGTTTTTTCACGGGACATCCAAAAAGTTCGGCAGCCCGACCATTGCAATAAACGACCTTCATATCGTGATCGACCGCCATGACGGCCATCGCCGCCGACGAGAGCAATTGGCGATAATAGAGGTCCTTGTCGGGACCGCATTCAGAATGATCGTCGCTCATAATGATGCCCGTCTATTCATCTGGGCTTCCATCCCATGAGGAAGAGTTCATCATGGGTCGAAACGCGCCATTATTCTTTTCGCACAATTCGCGGCAGGATGCAATATGTTTCCTCAAAACTCTGCCCGTCATGCACAGATCGCAAAAATTGACTCCCCACCAGATACGACAGTTGTGCCGAATGGCTTGGCCCGATGATGATGAACTCCCCCGGCTTCAGGGTGAGTGTCATCTCCAGAGAATCGAAGGCGTGTGATTCCCAATTGGGCAATAATCTCGAAACCGGAAGGAATTGCGCGGTCAGATCGGTTCTTTCCCACTGCAACTCGGGCACAATATGGAGGTGTACGTTTCCCAGATTCTCAAGATCGGCCTGATGCTCCACCCGCAAACATTCGCGGCAGGGGGGGAACCGTGCTCCGGCGAGTTTGTTTTGTGAATCCAGCGTAAAAAACGGCAGGCTTTCCGGAACTTCCTCTATCTGAACGAACAGAGCGACGGAATCATTAACCGCCGCCACTGCGGTTTGCAGTTGCGGATGGAATTGTTCGAGAATAGCGCGGATAGCCGGCCACGACGATTCGTGACCGACGCCCATTCGAAAACCATTGCGTTGGAGAAGAATCTGCTGGTCAACCGGGAGACGTGACTCGTCGAGATGGTTCCAGATTTGCTCTGAATCGCCTTGGGATGGGGCGGGAACCAGAAACCTCCAGAACTGGAAATGCGTTTCGAGTTGAATCGGCTGCAACTCGTCAGGGACACGGTTTTGCGATGCCGCCGGTGACAAATAAAAAACGTTTTCCGCCAACAAATCAGGATGACGCGTCATCCAGGAAGGAGCCGATTCCGACTGGAGAGGCGGATCTGAAGCCTGACACGCCCCCAATCCCACGAGAAATCCCAGCAACCACAACCGGTGAGTCGATTCGATCATCCCCTGATTATACGTTCGGAATCTCGCAATCCCAAGGTGACGGTTTTGCAGGAATGGTGTATCCTGAGCTTAATCCGAGATCAACCAGGTTGCAACCCGCGAGAGGGTCGTGAACCAGAGAATCAGAAAGTTCGCGGCGGTTGCTCTCGGGGTTCGAGAACAACCATCAAGGTGAATCCTTTAAGCACTATTGCAAAACTCTTAACAGAGCCGCGACCGTGAGGGAGCGGAAGACAAACAGATTGGTCATTGAGGACCGCTTCCTGACGGGCGCGGCTCTGCCGAACTGCGATAATCATCTGTCGAGTTTTTCAATAGTGCCTTATCCCTTTTCCGCCGCCACAAGCATCTCGAAATCATCAGGGGTAAGCGCGTGTTCGCGGCTGAAGGCGCCGATATGGCAACCGAAGATGTCAACGGTGGCAAATCCCACCGTATGCAATAGCCATCGCATTTCGGGCGGTGTGTAGTAGCGTTCGTCGGTCTTGATCGTCTGCGATTGCCCCGCGTCGTCGGTGAATGTTAACTTGGCATGTTCACGGAATGTCATCAAATCAAATGTCAGCTTGTCGGTTACCGCACCGGACCCGCCTGCGTCAAGAAAATCCTTGACCGAGTGAAACAGCGGGAACAAAGCATTGAGCGTTGTCAGGAGCAATTTGCCCCCAGGGCGCAACGCCGCGCCGGCGTGCCTGAGGATGGAATAATTCTTCTCATCGGTTTCCATCAATGGAAACGCGCCTTCGCAGAACAGGATGGCCGCATCGAACTCCTGGACGAAATGCGGCTGAGTTGCGTCACGACGTTGAAACTCCACGACAACACCGGCCGCAGCCGCTTTGGCCCGGGCGCAGCGCAGCTGGCCCTCGGAAAGATCGAAGCCGGTCACGCGGTAGCCTCGCTTGGCAAGCTCGATGGCATGGCGGCCCGTGCCGCAGCCGATATCCAGAATTCGCTTGGATCGATCGGCCCCAAGTTCCCGCTCAACGAAGTCCACTTCACCCACGGTTCCCTGCGTGAAGGGTTCCTTGTCGTAAGATTAACCGTAATTGGCGAAGAGCGACTCGTACCATTGCGTCATGTTGGAGTTCCTGCAAGCCGACGTTTTCCCGATAACCCTGCCCGGCCACGCTGCCGAAGCACGTTGAACCATTGTACGGTGCCCGCTCGCGTTGCACCAACCATCTTATCGGGTTATTCGGATAGGCTCTTAATACAACCGACGTTGACGTGCTGTGGGGATGTTCAGTTGCTGACGGTATTTGGCCACCGTGCGGCGCGACAGGGTGATGCCTTCCCGGTTCATCATGGCGGCCACCTGGTCATCGCTGAGCGGACTGGATTTGTCTTCCTTTCCGATGAGATCGGCTACTTGTGCTTTGACGCTGTCCCAGCTGGTGGATTCCCCATTGCTGCTTTCGGTTCCGCCGACAAAGAAATCCCGCAGGGGAACAATACCGCGCGGACATTGGACATATTTGTCCGCCACGGTTCGGCTGATGGTGGACGGATCGCAATGCAGTTGATTCGCCAGATCGCTCATTCTCAGGACTTTCATCGTCTGGGGGCCGAGATCAAAGTAATCCTGTTGTTTTTCCACAACGGCTTCGGCGACTTCGAGCAATCGGCTTCGCCGAAACTGAATCGCGTCGATCAGCGCCGTAGCGGACTCCTGTTGTGTCTTAAGATAATCCCGCTCGACTTTGCCGACTCGCCTGTCCTTAAGCATCTGGAGATATCTTTTTGAGATCCGAAGCCGAGGCTCGTTGCCCTGCGTCAGTCGGATCTGATACCCGCGACCGTCGTCAGCGTACTCGACGATGACGTCGGGTTTGATTTGCGGAACATCGCGATTCACGACGGACAATCCGGGCGTCGGCGTGAGTCTGGAAATCACGTGGACGGCGGCTTTGACTTCCTCGATATCCACGCCGAGAGATTTGGCGATTTGAGGGAGCCGGTTTTTCAAAAGATCGTCGTAATGATTTTGAAGGATCGTCTGTTCCAGTTTGTTTCCGCCCGGAATCGCCTGCAATTGCAATCGCAGACATTCCTGAAGCGACGTGGCGCCGATCCCGGGGGGATCAAGTTCCTGAATTTTGGGCAGCGCCTCGACCAGTGTCGCCACCGACAGGACTGGCCGAACGGAGTCCGCCACGACTTCCAGCGGGGTTCGCAGGAAACCGTCTTCGTCAAGGTGATTGATGAGGGCTTCTCCCGCGCGGACCGTTTCAGGATTCAGGTCCAGCAGACCCCATTGTTCCATCAGGTATTCGTAGAGATTGGCGGGTCGGCAGGCGGTGTTCGCCATGGCGTCCATTTTGGCGTCACGGTCTTCGTGGTTGCGATGAGACAGCTGGGGACGGTCGATCGAATCGTAATCATATTGATTGTCAAGCCATTCCAATACGTCGAGTTTGTCGTTCGGACGATCGACTTCTTCCGTTTCGGCCGGTGCGCTGTCCTGCGATTCGTCGCCGGGTTCGTACTCCAGCAACGGATTTTTTTCCATCTCCGCCTGCAAGTGCTGCTCGAGCGCCGCAACGTTGAGCTGCAGAATGTTCATCGACTGAATCAACTGCGGTGTCAGTCGTTGTTCCTGCCGCATCTGCTGCGATGGAATTTGAGACAGGTACTGGCTCATCTGTTATATTATACATCACAAATCCGAAGCGTGAGAACCAACTTTCGCGGATTCGGCACATTGCTGTAACTGATGCAGGATTCATCTGTTGTTTATCGCTTGGACCTGTGGTGAGAACTTCTGCGCCGGTCGTTACGTGCGCCGAGAGTTCGGCAGGATGCTATTGTCGGCCGCGAATGGCCGCTTCGAGCATGGCAGGGGTGGCGTATTCGATCTGGGATCCGACCGCCAGACCCCGCGCCAGACGCGTCGTTTTAATTCCAAGAGGTTCGAACAGGCTTAACAAATGCAGCGCCGTTCCGTCGCCTTCCAGATTGGGATTGGTGGCCAGGATAATTTCCTGAGGTTTTTCTTTTCGGATGCGGGTCAGCAACGCGTCGATAGTCAAATCACCGGGTCCGATCTGCTCCAGCGGCGAAATGTGTCCCATCAGAACATGATAGACGCCGTCAACCAGTCCCGTGGCTTCCAGAGCGAGCAGGTCCTTGGGCTGTTCGACGACCCAAATTCGATTCTGGTTGCGCCGAGGATCGCGGCAAACGGCGCAGGGGCTTTGCTCGGTCAGATTATAGCATCGTTCGCAATTGCGAACGGAAGTTTTGAGGGTTTGAATAGCCTGAGCGAGCGCCTGAGCATCCTCTCGTGAAGCGCGGAGCAAATGAAATGCCAGTCGCTCGGCGGATCGCGCTCCAATTCCGGGGAGTTTCTGCAATTCCTCCATGAGACGTTCAAGCGATTCAATGCGTGGGGACGTCATGGTTCTGTGGGACCTCCGGCTCCCAGCATGTTTTCCAGACCCGGCAGGGACAATCCGCCGGTGAGTTGCGCCAATTCGGCGCGGGCGGATTCCTGGGCGCGTTGGGCGGCGGAAGCGACGGCGCTTTTGATCAAGTCTTCCAGCAATTCCACGTCGTGAACCGCCGAAGGAGCAATTTTGATGTCCACCAGTTCCGCGCGGCCGTTGACGGTTGCCCGGACCATCCCGGCGCCCGAGTCGGCTTCATATCGCTTTTTTGTCAGTTCCTCCTGCATGCGAGCCATTTGTTCGCGCATCTGGCCGGCTTGCTTGAGAAGGTTCATCATGTTGCCAAGGTTGCCGAACATCAATCTTCTCCTTCCGGCGCGGTGCTTATTTCCGGTTCCGGTTTAGAGGGAGTTATCGTGGGGGCGTTCATCGGACGCTCCACGTTGACCAGTGTACCGTTGAAGAGATCAAGAGCCTGCCGAACCAGCGGGTCTTTTTGCACGGCAGTCAGTTCTTCCCGTGTGGCAGTTCGAGTTTCACGAGGGGGCGGGGATTTAACCGGCGGCTCGGATGTTCGAGAAGCCGTCGGTCTTGCTTTGGGAGCGTATGACGATTCAGAGTTCGTTGGTCGATTGTACGACGGAGCTGAACGCACAGACGACGCAGGGGGCGTCGGTTTTTGTGGCGGCATCGGTGGGTGGGGGGACGTCGAAGGACGACTCGGTTCCAGATCGTTCAGGAGGGTCGCAATCGACGTGAAATTTTGGACCATCGACAACCGGACGACGGCGGCGTCCACCAGTGCACGGCCGGCGCCGCTGTTTTTGACCTGCCGGCGGAGTTCCTCCAGAACATTGATCATATAGACGAACGTCGGTGCATCAAACGCCGCGCTTTGAGATACGACGCGATCCTGAACCTGCGTGGGAACATCCACCAGATCGGTTTTGGGTCCGCACAGATGAATCAGCATCAAAATGCGCAGGTACTCAATCAGATTTTCGCAAAATCGTTCGGGTGTCCAGCCGTGACTCAGACAATCATCCGTCCACTTCAGCGACTGGGCGGCTTCGTGGGCGGAGAACGCGTCGATCAAATTCGCCAGACGTTCATCGTGCGATGACGGAAGCATCGCACTGACCAAAGACTCGTCCAGAACCGTCGTGCCGAACGACAGCAACTGGTCCAGCAGGGAGAGCGCGTCGCGCATCGAACCGTTGGCGTATCTCGCCACACGCCGAAGCACCACGTCATCCGCCTGAATCCCTTCCTTTTGAAGAATCTGTTTCAACTGTCCGACAATTTGCAGAACGGGGATGCTTTGAAATTCGAACAATTGCACCCGGCTTTGGATCGTCGCCGGTACTTTTTGAAGTTCGGTCGTTGCAAAAATGAATTTCACGTGGTCGGGGGGTTCTTCCAGCGTCTTGAGCAGCGCGTTGAACGCGCCCGTGCTGAGCATGTGAACTTCATCGATGATATAGATTTTGTGTCGCGAGCGAACGGGCCGGTAATTGGCGTTGCTGCGCAAATCGCGGATGTTGTCCACGCCGGTATTGCTGGCGGCGTCGATTTCGATCACGTCGATATCGTCACCGCGGTTAATCGCCGTGCATGATTCGCAGGTGCAGCAGGGGGTGACGGTCGGGGCGGAAAATTTCAGGCAGTTGAGCGATTTGGCGAGGATTCGGGCCATGGAGGTCTTGCCGACCCCGCGTGTTCCGGAAAACAAATACCCGTGATGGACCCGCCCGCCGAGAATCGCGTTTTTCAGCGTGGTGACGATCGGTTCCTGTCCGATGATTTCATCGAGCGTGAGGCTTCGATATTTCCGCGCCAACACTGTATAAGACATACGAGTCCTTTGACGACAGGAGGCTCGCCGAATTCACGGAATTGACGGCCGGGCGATCCACGGCACCTGATGCCGGTGGATGGGCTGCTCTGTTTCCAGCCTGACCCGTTGTCCACTGACTTCACTGCATGGGACCCGGCCATCAATTCGGCGAACCCGGCCCGATTCGCATTTTCCACGTCACATTATACGCGCTGCGCCTCAAATTAGGAAAAGGATCACTTCAAGGGCGAGGGGGGCTGGACCTGCTTGATATCCTCGATGCGGATCGCCCGAATGTACAGGGTCTTGACGGGTTTTCCATTGGAATCGATTTTTGAGGCCATGAGTTTGTCCAGTGTTTGGAAGGATTCGTCGCCGATCAGTTCGGCAAACGCGGTGTACTGACCGTCGAGTTCCGGCCATCGCGCGGCACAAATGAAAAACTGGCAACTGGCGGAATTGGGATCGTCCGGAAATCGCGCCATTCCCACGGTTCCGCGATCGAACGGATGATCGTTGAATTCCGGCGCCAATTTCACCCCGTCGGGACGGATTCCCGCCGGATTGTCGTTCGGTGATCCACCCTGGATGAGCATACCGGGTTCGATCCGATGAAACGCCCGATTGTCGTAAAAACCCTGCTGGGCGAGTTCGATGAAGTTCTGGACGTGATGGGGGGCTTTGTCATACAGGAATCTGAGCGTCATCGTACCGGCGTCTGTTTCGATCTTCGCCTGCTTGAGCGACACCACCCGGATCGTCAATTCGGCCGGATTGACTTTTCCCTGATAAGGTTGCCACAAAATGCGATATTGCCCCGGTTGCGCCAGTGTCGGACAGATGGGGAGCAGATCGAGACGCAATCCCACGGTCGCAGCGGGCGCCAGTCGAATCGCGACGGCTTCATCGCTGGGTTTGCTCGGCCGTTCCACGACAAGGGCCCCGATTTCTTTTGATCCGACGGGCTGGATGGTCAGCGACGGCGCGTCACCGTATCCAAGTACATGTTCCTTTGGAAGTCCCATTTCGGGACTATTGAGTTCCAGTTTGGTCGATCCCGGTTGATAGAGAATCGTCACGCGATCGGTGGGATTGTGAATGAGAAAATCAATCCAGACGGGCTGACCCGCCGTGACGATGGGTTGCATGGGGCGCAGTTCGGCGGTAACGGCGGAAGCGTCAATGATCTGAGCCGAAACCGTCTGTGGAATCGCACCCGCCAACCCGACGGCGAAAATCAAAAAGTGAAATCGTGAAATGAAAAATGGCTTCACGATGCTTCTCCTGGTGCCGGGACCTCCCATGTCCCGATTACTATTGTGGCACATTCAACCGTTTTGTCCAGCGATTTTCAGTTTCATTCGACCGGAATTTCATAGACGTCCGTTTATACACTTCGGACTGCCTTTCTGTTGCATCCACAGGTGGTTCCCGGTTGCTTTTTCATTGAGGACCGATATCCTATTTCCGATACTCCGAATTGGAAAGCGGTATTGGGATTGGATTAACAGAAAGGGTACGGGTCTGGGTCATGAATACACAGGAACACATTCGATTGGCAGAGGAATATGGCGCCCACAACTATGCTCCACTGGAAGTAGTCATTGAACAGGCTTCGGGTGTGTGGGTAACGGATGTGGATGGCAAACGATACATCGACATGCTCAGTTGCTATTCAGCGCTGAATTTTGGTCATAATCATCCTCGGCTGGTTCAGGCGCTCAAGGATCAGCTGGATCGTGTGGCGGTCACCTCGCGCGCCTTTTACAACGATCAATATGGTCCGTTTTGCAGGGAACTGGCGGAGTTTTGCCGGATGGAAATGGTTTTGCCGATGAACTCCGGTGCCGAAGCCGTCGAAACCGCCGTTAAGACGGCTCGCAAATGGGGTTATGATGTCAAAGGCGTTGAGAAAAACAAAGCCGAGATCATCTGTTTTACCAACAACTTCCACGGACGGACCACCACGATTATCAGTTTTTCGACGGATCCTTTTTCGACCACGGGTTTCGGTCCCTACACGCCCGGTTTCAAAATTGCTCAGTATGGCGACATCAACGATGTGAAATCCAAAATCACACCGAATACCGTTGCCATCCTGATCGAACCGATTCAGGGCGAGGCGGGGATCATCGTTCCACCGTCGGGCTTCCTTCGGCAGATTCGGGAGATGTGCACTCAAAACAATGTGTTGCTGTTGATGGATGAGATCCAGACGGGCCTGGGGCGGACGGGTCGCAAATTCGCCTGCGAATACGAGGACGTCAAACCCGACATGTTCATTCTCGGCAAGGCACTGGGAGGTGGATTGCTTCCTGTTTCCGCCGTCGTTTCGACGCGGGATATTCTCAAAGTGATGACTCCCGGTGTGCACGGCAGCACCTTTGGCGGAATGCCGCTCAGTTGCGCCGTCGCGCGAACCGCGCTGAAAATCCTGCACGACGAGAGTCTGGTCGATCGCGCGCAGGAAATGGGCGCCTATTTCATGACACAACTGCAAGGTCTGAAAAGTCCGGCGGTCAAGGAGATTCGCGGCAAAGGATTACTGATCGGCGTGGAACTGAAACCGGAAGCCGGAGTAGCCAAGAAGTATTGCAAAAAACTGAAGGAATTGGGAGTCCTCTGCAAAGACACTCATGAACAAACGATGAGATTCGCACCCCCGCTTACGATCACCAAGAGCGAGATCGACACGGGGATGGAGGCCATCCGAAAAGTCTTGACTTCCTGAGCGTGGTTACAGAGGGATTGTCACGGGGGGAGCGACGCCGAGAAGGCGAAGTTTGTTTTCATCGATCCGAACACCCCAACCCGCCGGGTCGCGAAGGGGTTTGAGCCGCCCACCGTAACCGAACCTCAATCGGGGATATGCCACGTCGTCGGCCAGCAGGAAGCGGCCATAGTTGGTTTCGGCGAATTGCACATTCGGGACGCAGTTGAGGAAACGCCGTTCGACCGCCGACAAAATGCTCGTCTGACCCACCATGCATCCCAGCATAATGGTTGCCCCGTTTTGCAGGCACATCGCCGCCAGCTTCAGCGACGGAATCAATCCTCCGCACTTACTGATCCGAATATTAAAACACTGACCCGCCTTGGAATCAATCAATCGACGGACATCTTCCACCGTGGCGAAGGATTCGTCGTGAATGATGTTCCATCCGGTTCGACGTGCGAGTTCCGGCAGATCGGAATCGGCTTCTTTGGCAAGAGGTTGTTCAATCCATTTGGAAATGCCTTCGATCTCTGACCATCGCGATAATTTTTGAATCGCCTGATCCAATGACCAGGCACCGTTGGCATCAAGTCGCAACCGGACGCGACCTGCACAGAGCGGACGCCGCAACTGGCAGGTGACCGCCCGAACCTGTTCGTCGTCATAAGGCGTGCCGACTTTTAGTTTGAAATCTCTCAGCCCATACCACCGCATCCACCTCAACTTCCGAAGCGTCCGACCGATTTCTGACGACGCGAGTATTCCGGCGCATCGAACCTGAGCAATGGAACCCGGATTCCCCATCGCCTTGACATCCAGCCATCGGCACACGGATTCGCCGATCGCTCGCCCGAAGCATCGGCTGTAAGCATCGAGAAGCGCCAGTTCTACCGCAGCACGCGCCGCCGTCACCAGCCGACCACGATCATCATGACATGGAAGTGACTCGATGAATTCGACGGCTTCGGTAAAACTCTCGGGCCGCAGATTCATCAATCGCGGTACAAAAAATTCCCGGATGGTCTTCACCACCGTCTCGTGATCTTCACCGGTCACATACGTCCGCGGCAACGTCTCCCCATAACCCTGCATCCCATTCTGCAACTCCACGCTCACGACCATCGGGTCCGCCATTTGACGCACCGATGTCGCATGTTCGACTCGCTGCTTCATCGGAATGCTCAGCCGATGAATCGTCAGGTTCTGAATGGCTGTGGCAGACACACTCATGTCTTCATCTTCTCACAGGGTTACCCGTTTGCCATGGACGTTCAGTTTCACCATTCCACGCCCAGCATCGCGCAACTCAAGCCGCTGCCGATGCCGAGCAGGGCGATTCGCTCGCCGCGCTGGGCCGGTGTTTGCTCCAATCCCATCGCCATCGTGATCGGCAGCGAGACCGAACCGATGTTTCCCAAAAACTCCACCGTCGAAAAATCCTTCGCTGTATCCATGCCGATCGTTTCGTACAGCCGGTCCCGATGAGCAATTCCAACCTGATGCGTGAAGCAGCGATCAACTTGCTCGTTGGACCAGCCCAATTCGGTCTTAAAACCCGCCCACGTTCGCCCCGCCAATTCGCAACCGTGAACCAGCAGGGTCTCCGAATCCGTGTTCATCAGCATCGTGGCGGATGCGTCGAAACAAGAATCACCCGAACCCTGACACAGCGTATTGTGCTGCGTGGCGGATTGAACCACACCCCCGATGAATCGGTGAGCGGTCTTCGAAACGGATTCATGCGCCATCACCAGCGCCGCCGCACCCGAACCGATCGTCAACGAAGCGAGGCTGTCTTTAATCTGGGATTTGGTCAGATCGGACTGATGAAGCAAATGCTCGATGGTGGATTCGACCAGCGATCGGCTGTTTTCTCCGGAAACGATCAATCCCCGCCGGACGTGACCAAGTTCGATCATATTGGCCAACGTGATCATCCCGTTGAGGAATCCCAGGCATGCGTTTGAAATGTCGAAGAATCCGCAACGATCCGGCAGACTGAGGTGATGATGAACGACGGACGCGGTCGCCGGTTCGAGAAAATCGTGCGAAACCGCCGTGAAAAACAGAGCGTCGATTTGCTCAGCGGGAACTCCTGATTTTTCCAGAGCAATTCTCCCCGCCTGCGCCGCCACGGTGCTTGGTAACGTCCCCCTCGGCCAAAACCGCCGTTCGCGGATACCCGTCATGAGTTCCAGCCGACCCACGTGGAGATTGAACCGTCCGTACACCGGAGCCAGTTGCTCTTCCAAATCCGCAGAGGTCACCACTTCCGAAGGAAGAACGTATCCGAACGATTCCAGACAAACGTGGGAATATCTCATGTTCGATCCCAATGGCGATATTTGAAAAATCCAAGTCGCGGTACTATCATGGGTTGCCGGATATCACGACAAGTTCTTACCTTATCAAGGAAATCTCCAATGTACAAATCGGTACTGCTTGTGGGACTTTGCGGTTGGGCTGGGATATGTTTTGTGGGAGCGGACGAACCCAAAAAGGAAGCGACGATGAACCCCGCCGAAAAAGAATTCACCGCCCTGTATGAATCCTATGAAACCCGATATCGTCCGCTGGCCATCGAAGCCGAACGAACCTGGTGGGAGTCCAATGTCACCGGCGCCGATGCCGATTTCCAGCGCCGCAAAGATGCCGACAAAGCAATGGTCGATTTTCACAGTGACTCCGCCGCCTTTGCCAAACTCAAATCCATCAAGGAAAGCAATCAACTGACCGACTCGATGCAAAAACGGCTGCTGGAACTCATGTACCGCAACTATCTGCCGTACCAGGCGGACCCCAAGATCAACAAACAAATCGTCGAACTCTCCGCCGATATCGAACAGATTTTCAATGCCCATCGCAGCGACCTGAACGGAAAACCGGCCACCGAAAACGACGTCCGCGATGTCCTCGGAAGCACCAAAGACAGCCACATGGCCGAACAGGCCTGGAAGGGTTACATGGCGGTTGGCGTGAAATCCAAAGACAAACTGGCGCAACTCGTCAAACTTCGCAACCAGTTGGCCAAACAACTGGGGTTTGACAACTTTTATTCGCTCAGCATGCATCTGCAGGAAATCGACGAAAACCAGATGATCCGCTTGTTTGACGAACTCGACGATCTGACGCGAAAACCTTTCGAACAACTGAAGGCCGAAATCGACGCCAAACGAGCCGCCAATTTCGGAATCAAGGTGGAGGACCTGCGTCCCTGGCATTACGGCGATTTGTTCTTTCAGGAAGCCCCGCCCGTCGAAACCGTGGATTGGGATGCGTTTTACAAGGACAAGGATTTGCTGGCGATGGCCAGAACGTATTACAACAGCATCGACATGGACGTGGACGGCATTGTGAAACGAAGCGATCTGTACGAAAAACCCGGCAAAAGTCCTCACGCCTTCAGTTCCGACATTGATCGCGCAGGCGACATCCGCGTCCTGTGCAACCTGAAGCCCAACGCCTACTGGGCCGACACCATCATGCACGAACTGGGTCACAGCGTCTTCGACGAAT
This sequence comes from uncultured Phycisphaerales bacterium, assembly GCA_903905665.1. Taxonomy (GTDB): domain Bacteria; phylum Planctomycetota; class Phycisphaerae; order UBA1845; family CAIVHJ01; genus CAIVHJ01. Next base: position 850 of record CAIVHJ010000340.1, on the reverse strand, counting down.
ACATTGATCGCAACCTGCCGTTCGTGTTGCGACAGGCGTCTCATGCAATGACCACCGAGGGCATGGCGCTGATGTTCGGCACGTTCAGCAAGAACCGGGAATTCCTGACCCGCGTGCTGAATGTTCCGGAAAACCAGGCGGAAAAATATGCGCAATCGGCTCAGAACAGCCTTCGTATGGAAAAAATTGTCTTCAGCCGCTGGGCTCAGGTCATGGTCCGTTTTGAACGCGAGATGTATCGCAATCCCGATCAGGACCTCAATAAACTTTGGTGGAACCTCAAGAAAAAATACCAGTTGCTCAATCCGCCCGATGACATGTCCGGCGTGGACTATGGCGCCAAAAATCACGTCGTAACCACTCCGGCCTATTATCACAACTACATGATGGGCGATCTGGTCGCATCCCAGGTTCGCCATTACATCTGTGCCAACATCCTGAAAACCGCGGACGTGAAGAACGCCTGCTTCTTCGGCCAGAAAGCAGCCGGACAGTATCTCAAGGGCAAGGTTTTTTCCCCCGGATCCAAGATGCCGTGGGTGCAGCACATCGAAGCTGCCACCGGCGAGCCTCTGACGGCTAAGTACTTCACCGAGCAGTACATCAACCCCTGATGTCCGATTCGCCATCCTGGCGTAGTTTTATTTTATTCGTAGTGTTCGGATGAAGGTTCTGCAGACAAGTAGGGTGGGCTTGCCCACCATGTTTCTGAGCAAACCAGACAAGTTCTGTAGGGGCACGGCATGCCGTGCCCGTTGAACAGCAACAAAATATAACAAGCGGTAGCCTGGCGCGACAAAACACGACAAATAACTCCCCTCCCTTGTAGGGAGGGGTTAGGGGAGGGTCA